>NZ_JBEBMB010000059.1:0-21804 GCF_040081915.1 Xenorhabdus sp. SGI240 | reverse complement strand
CTTAAATTGAAGAAACCATCACTGAAAGTTTTCTACTTAGAAGAAGATGTTCCAATGATGGCTTAAGCAGAATTCGGGTTAATTAAATACAGTGATATTTAAACTCATACATATTGAGCTATGAATGATGGAAAATCGGTAACTATTGCTACCGATTTTCCATTAGAAAAGATAACACATTGGTTAGTTACCAATATCTTTATCGATAGTGACGGAAGATAAATAGTTAAGCAATGCGATATCGTTATCGACCCCCAGCTTTATCATGGCGGATTTCTTCTGGCTACTAATTGTCTTAATACTACGATTAAGTTTTTTTGCAATATCAGTAACAAGAAAACCGTCAGCAAATAAACGCAGGACTTCGCTCTCTTTAGGAGATAAACGCTTATCCCCATATCCATTAGCATTAACCTTTTCAAGTAACTTAGAAACACTTTCAGGCGTAAACTGCTTCCCCGTTTGCAAAGCAGAAAGTGCTTTAGGTAAATCTGTTGGTGCTCCTTGCTTTAACACGATTCCCTCAATATCAAGCTCAAGTATAGCACTTAAAATAGCCGGATTATTGTTCATGGTAAGAACAATAATTGCCAATGTTGGGTAATGACGTTTAATATATTTTATCAGGGTGATACCATCACCATATTTATCCCCAGGCATTGACAAGTCTGTTATGAGAACATTTGCTTCTATATGTGGCAAGCTATTAATGAGCGTCGTTGAATTTTCAAATTCACCGACTACATTAATCCACTCAATTTGTTCAAGTGACTTGCGGATGCCAAACAAAACGATGGGATGGTCATCGGCAATAATGACATTAAGGTTATTCATATTATTGGTTACCTTGCTGCAACAGCTTTGTGACAAAGGAATCAATGAGGCTGATGCTACTTTTGATTTCTACTTCATTATTGTCTGCTATGTGTTTTTCCAACGCCTCACATGATGACCTAAGAAATTTTAAATCCAACACAGCAAACGCACCCTTAAGGCGGTGTACCGTTCGCGAAAGTGATATCAAATCATGTCGTTCCATATCAGTATACAGTCTGGTGATATCCATAGGTACTGTCTCTATAAACAATTTCCTGTAGTCACTATCTGCCAACTGCGTTTGATAAATTTTGAGGATATTGCAAATACTGCTATCAACATTTTCAAATAAATCAACACTTTTAGCTAAATCACCTGCTGATTTAGAAATTTCAGAAATTTCCCTGATTTCATCTAAACTGAAATTTTCTTCGAAAAGAAACGATATTGCATTGATAATATCATCAGCAAGATTGTAATTGCACTGAACCATTCCCGGCTTCAACTGCTTAAATCCTGCTAAACTTCCCACTAATAATATAGTTGGTTTTTCATATTTGTACCGCTTTTCTTCTTTGTACAGTCTATCCGTAAGGATAATATCGTATTCTTCCGTAGTGCCTTCTTTTCTTTTATCAAAGTACGCAGCACCATAATTATTGAGATAAGTATGGACGATTTTGCTGATCTCAGGGTTATTGATATCAATTAAAATCGTGACCCCTTCCAAAAGTGGAGGCGTTTCGCTATTTTCATCTTCATGCTGCGATAGGGGCAGATTGATAACGTAATGTGTTCCCAACCCCAACTTACTTTTAATATCAAGGCTTCCTCCCATTCTTTTGCTCAACTGATTACATAAATAAAAAGTCATGCCAGAATTTGTAGAGTACTTATCTTCCACGGATTGGTTCAAAAAAGGATAAGTTAAGCTGGTTAGATCTCTTTCACTTAAACCAACGCCACTATCTATCAACTCAATCTGAATATGGTTGTCATATTTACCTGAACCATTAACAACCAATGATATTTTACCATAGCTGGTCATCGTTATTGCATAATTAAATAACAATGTAACAATTTTACTTAATGCTACCTTATCCCCTATGAATAAAGACTCACGAGAAATATTAAAATGATAATAAACTCTCAAACCCTTAGCATTTAATATTGGTAAAGAGATTTTCAAAATATCTTCCAATTGTGAAGATAGGGAAAATGTTTCATTTTCTGGCTGCCAATCTCCCAGCTCCAACTCATTAAGTAATGAAATATTTTCAACCCATTCGGTGAGATACTTTGATTTATCTAATAACCTATCCAATAACTTTTGTCCATTTTCATCTTGTGATAGCTGCTTCAATTGCTTGGTAATAGCATTAATACTGCTAACAGGGTATTTTATTTCATTATTAATATTTGACAGCATAGAACGCCTGATCTGAATGCTTTTATCATATTCACGATGAGCAAATTGCAATCGTTTATTTGCCATGACTTCCTGATCTTTGTCTTGCAGTAAAAACAGATAAGTTTCTGGTAAGAAGCTATTGTTATACATTTTTACTTCATAAACGGCTTCATCAATGGATGTCTGAATTACACCATGATGTTGCTGTGCCATCGCTCTAACTTTATTCAAATTCAGGTGGGGTATTAACTGCTCCGCAATTTTATTAATTATCATTATCTGATTTGATTCAAAATCATAAACCACAACGCCAACAGGAATATTGGAGATAATATCACTATTTAGGGCATTTTTAATTTTCAGTTCATGATCCATAGAAGCATTTGGTGCAATATATCGCCGGCGGATATAAAATAACCCGCTTAAAGAAAACAAAAAGAAAAACAATATTGAAAGTAACAGCCAGACATTTCTGAACAACAAATCTACAATCAGTGCCTTCAGTGGGACTTGATAAATCAATTTATACGGCATGACATCAAGGGGCTGAGAAAATTCTAGCCAAAAACCGTTTAATGAAACCTCAGCTGTCTCGGAAGCTTCAGGTTCATGTAAGTTGATCGCATTCAAGCGGAAGTTTGCTGGTGACATATCAACCGGCAAAAGGTTATTAATGGGTAAATCAAAAGCAATAATGGTGGTTAATTGCCCTGTTGCATTAAATGCAGCTTTATAGGTGTAGAAATAAATATTTTCACCACGTAATACATTAATGGAGGAAATGCTCTCTTTCTCCTCCAAAGCAGAAGACTGATCCAGCATCTCGGTGCGTTTGGTTTCAGAATTCAGAGTCAGATAGCTCTCTTTGAACCTGATTTCTGGTTTTAGAATCGGATAGGTTGTTATCAATAACAAATTATTATCCTGCCCATTAAGGTAGTACATGGACAAGTATTCATTATTAGCTCCCCAGAGAATATCCAAATAGCCAGACAGATATTCAGCCAGTTGGACACTCGAGTCGTTATGTTGCCCAAAAATAATGGTATCAACAGATTGATAACGATTTTCTAGCCAATAGACATCGGGACGCAATTTAAACAATGGCACATTCTCCTGAGAGGAGATTAGCAGAGTATTAGACTGCTCAAAAATATGACTTGCATGGTAACGATAATCTTTAATCTGCAATCTCATCTTAGCGGTTACACTACTGATAGCATATTTTTTATCCATCAGCCAAATATCAAAATAGTTATACCCGAATAAAAATAGAGACGTAAAAAGCAAAGTAACAAATAACGCGTAAAAACGAGGAATAGAAGATGGCTTGATAGGTGGTTGTTTATACATTCTTTGAATGGTTGCCTTTAATATGAATATATTTTGGTCAATGCGACATCAACCCGTCGATAAATAAGCCAGTGTACTAAGCTTAATATTAGCAGCTTCACAAATGAAAAGGCTATTACAGATCGAAGATTGAGCAAACAGTAAAAAAAACACAATTTTTTTCCTTTGAGGGCTAGACACATCAAAACGATATAGGCATAATCTCGCGCCATGGAAGGATGGCCGAGCGGTCGAAGGCAGCGGTCTTGAAAACCGCCGATGGGAAACCATCCTAGAGTTCGAATCTCTATCCTTCCGCCAAATTTCGCCGGCTTAGCTCAGTTGGTAGAGCAACTGACTTGTAATCAGTAGGTCACCAGTTCGACTCCGGTAGCCGGCACCATACAAGAACCCGCTATTTCCCGTAATCAATCGGTGAAATAGCGGGTTTTTACTTTATATTCTCAACAAAATTTCCTGCATATACTCCCTTCTCATTTGGCTTTTTGCCATCTTATCGCCCTGGTTAGCCAAGTTTCCCCCTGGCAAAGCGATAAAGTTACTTAACATACCAATAAATTATGTTACTCAACCAAGAAGTTTCTGGTTATTTTTTAACTTAATATGCTTCTGCTTTCTTAGTGATTTTTTCCGAATCACATAGCTTGATAACGAATTATCCAATGCCACCACAAGTGTAATTATTTATTTACACTCTGTGTACTATAAATTTGACAGCCATAAATCAATCATTTAACCTGCGGGTCTTATAATTATTTCTCAACATATTCAGAAATGAGGATCGCGTGAAAAATCGCACTATTGGCAGTATTTTTATCGTTGCTGGAACGACGATTGGCGCAGGGATGTTAGCAATGCCATTAGCAACGGCGGGTGTGGGATTTGGAACTACATTTGCTATGTTAGTCGCCCTGTGGGCGTTAATGAGCTATACAGCACTCTTGCTCGTGGAGGTGTATCAACATAATGAGTTTAATACTGGGTTAGGAACTATCGCGAAACGCTACCTTGGGTTAGGTGGGCAGGTGTTGACTGGCTTCAGTATGCTTTTCCTTATGTATGCCCTGACAACAGCTTATATTAGTGGTGCGGGTGAGTTACTGGCGATCTCCCTCTCTTCTTGGTTGGATAAACCGGTTTCTGTCTCTGCCGGGATCAGCATTTTTACTATTATTGGTGGTGGGGTAGTCTGTATTGGCACTCAATCTGTCGATTTTATCAACCGCCTGCTGTTTACTGCTAAAATTGTTTTTCTGGTGATCGTACTCGGCGTAATGATGCCTCATGTTGATAAAATCAACCTGATCTCCATGCCCATTGAGCAAGGATTAGCACTCTCTGCCATCCCGGTCATTTTTACTTCATTCGGATTTCACGGTAGTGTGCCAAGTGTCGTTGCCTATATGGGAGGAGAGACCAACAAGCTACGGAAAATCTTTGTTATCGGTAGTGCCATTCCCCTGTTAGCCTATATTCTGTGGCAATTAGTAACGCTCGGGGCTATTTCTTCAAATACATTTGTTGGCATTCTTGCGCAAGAATCTGGCCTGAATGGGTTATTGAAAGCCGTCAGAGAAATTGTCGCTGTACCTAAGGTGGAGTTTGCCGTTCATCTGTTTGCCGATCTTGCACTCGCCACCTCATTCCTCGGTGTTGCCCTGGGGTTATTTGATTACCTGGCTGACCTGTTTAAACGCCGCAATAATGTCAAAGGACGTTTACAAACAGGGTTAATGACTTTTGTTCCGCCACTATTATGTGCTCTGTATTACCCTAATTTTGTTATGGCACTGACATTTGCGGCGGTTGCGCTCTCCATTCTCGCGCTATTATTGCCGTCCCTGTTGGTTTGGCGTAGTCGTGAAGAAAATCAGGCAGGTTATCGTGTCAAAGGTGGTAAACCTGCATTAGTCTTTGTTTTCCTGTGTGGACTCGCCGTTATTGCCATTCAACTTGGCATTGTCACAGGTCTACTGCCAAACGTGGGGTAACGTTATCCTGTCTGAGGTTATTCGCATCAATATTAATGCGGATAACCTTGCAGCATTTTCGTTTAATTAAAAACTTAAACCGGTGCCAACATAAAAACCATCGGAAACCTTGTTATTACGATTACCATGACTACCCCGTATGTCAATGACACGGTAGCCCACCTCAACACTCAGGGGCCTGAAAAACGTATAACGCGCTCCCGCTGTCGCCTCAGTGTAAGAATCCATCCCTGACGTTAAGCCCGATGGCGAACCGTAAGCCTCACCATACAGGGATAAAGAAGAAGTCACAGCCCAACTAAGGCCCGCACCGACAGCCAATGCAGCGCCATCTTTCCCATCTTTGGGGGACAAATAAAGCCCTTTCGCGCCGACGTTTGCAGCGAATGGACCAAATGGCAGACCGAAGCCTAAACCTAAACTACCCAGCTGGCCATTGTGATCACTGCGAGTCCAGTTACCCGTCAGAGACAGGCCGGCATATTTATCACCCATCCCCACGGATGTACTTGTGCTGTGTTTTCCCACCTGAGCATCTATAGAGAGAGCATTTGCTGAGTTAGCTATAAAAAGCAAACTCGCGGCGCCGATAGCAATAAAGCCTTTCATCATCTTGTCCTTTAATTAGTCACTGCCCATATAGGCTAAGATATTGTACTTAAACCAACGTGGTGACATAGATCACAAAAGCAAGGAAATGTTTATATTTATAAAGATATGTAAATGACGTTACTATTTATAATGCTTACTATTTATCTCTGTTACCCATTGCTTCACGTGTTGGCGCGAAACCTTTATTCCTCCGTTTTTCAGTTGTGCAGGTAACACATAGCAGGCAACAGGCCGCTGAAAAGCCGCAGTTTTATCCGCAAGCCAATCAATAATTGTCTCTGTTAGCACAGGATATTGAGTTTCAATGACCGCGACTGGCCGATGACCGAATTCAATATCAGGAATGGGAATAACAAAGCTCTGTTCAATTTGAGGATGTTGGTTAATGATCCGCTCAATATCTTCTGGCTGGATACCCTCTCCTCCACTGAAAAACTGGTTGTCGAGACGCCCTAAGATCCGTAATTCCCCCTGTTCAAATACGCCTCGGTCCCGTGTCGAAAACCATCCTTCATTATCTGTCAATGGCTGCAATTCCCCGTTAAACCAATAGCCATTCGCAATACTATCAGCGCGGATCTGAATTTCTTCATCGACTAAGCGAATGGATTTTCCCGGAAGTGGATTGCCTACCCCAGGCAACCCATCTGCGCGTTTTGCACAAACAGTTGATGCCATTTCTGTCAGCCCATAGCCACACCAACAACGAATACCCAGTTCTTCAGCTCGTTGAGTCAGCGACGTTGGTATCATAGCGCCTCCCAATAACACGTCTTTTAATGTCAATGGATAGTTATGGGGTTGTTCCAGCAAACGCCACAGTTGAGTAGGTACAAGTGATGCATGAGTACAGCCAGACAGTGCGCGATCCAGCGGATGTAAATCCCTCAGCACTAATGTTGCGCCTGTTTGTAACCAACGCCAAAGGATCCCCTGGCCTGAAACATGAAACAGGGGCAATGACAGTAACCAACTATCATCTGGCTGAAAATCCATACGGGAAAGAATACCTTGTGCGCTGGCAAGATGAGCACCAATGGAATGTACCGCAGCCTTGGGCAACCCAGAAGAGCCAGAGGTCAGGATCATGCTGGCAGGACGTTGACTTTCCCACACCACCAATAGGTTGTTTTTTGCCCGCCGATCATGTTTCGCCGGAAACTTTTGTTGCCAGTCAAGTAGCTTAACTGGCATAACAGGCGAAGGTGAGTCCGTGAAATCCACCCCATAATCCATATTGAGATGAGCCAATAACTCCGCCAGCAACCGATCAGGTAATTGAGGATTAAGAAGTAACGCTCTGGCACCACATCGCAGGACAGCCAGGTAACACAACAGAAGTTCCGCACTGTTCTTGCCTCTCAAGATCACGCCACTACCTTCCACAACGCCCTGTTGGTGGAAATGGACAGCAATAGCATTGATACTTTGCGTTAATTGATGCCAGGTTAATTGCTCATCATCTAACTGGATGGCCTGTTTTTCAGGTAAGGCCGCAGCCCAATGCTGCCACGGCCATTGAGTCCACTCTGTTATTGACATTCATAACTCCACACCATAGCCAGCTTATCCAGCATGACACATGGAATATGACTATCAGGCCAACAACGGATAAGTTGTGACTGGATAAGATCCAAAGTATCCAGACCTGGCAGTGAATCAGGCGTAAGCCATTGAGCAAGACGAGCCAATTGTGTCAAACCAAAGCTACTTTCAATGCTGGAGCTAATCACTGCTTCTAACCCTAACTGATGAGCTTCGGTAATTAATTGACGACAACGGTCAATGCTGCCTGTCAATGTTGGTTTGATGATAATGGCAGAGACACCCTCCTGAGCTTCTACGATAAAACCAGCTTCACGGACACTTTCATCCCATGCAATGGCGATACCCGTTTCACGAGCAAACGCCAGAGATTCATCCCGGGTTTTGCAGGGTTCTTCGATAAAAGCAATTCGGTGCCGATAATCTGGATTGACATATTTAGCAAATCCCTCTGCTTTTGTGCGTGTCCAACTGCGGTTAGCATCTAATCGCAACCGGAGATCAGGCACCGCTTCAAGCATCACATTGACGACCATGCCATCCCGTACGGCTTCATATAGCCCAACTTTCACTTTGGCAATTTTCTGTCCTGCCATACTTCCCAAACGCAAGATCACCTCATCGGGATCGCCCGTACATAACGCTGCCTTGCAATAATCGGCTGTTTCAGGCAACGCCCCCTGTAATTCAGCCAGTGCACAGCTTATGCCAAACGCAACGGAAGGAAGATCGCTCTCTTCTGGCTGTGTGCCCAGGCACCATTGTTGCAGCCATTCCACCGCCGATATTTCAGCTTGCTCAGGCGTTTCATGGCTGAATTCAGGCAATGGGGAAATTTCTCCCCAACCATCTCGTCCATTTTCCTGTAAGTGCACCAAAAAACCGTCACGGGTTTTCAGGCGCTGATAACGCAGAATAATGCCTGCCTCCATGGGCAGGCTGAATAGGTACAAAGTGGCTTTACGCATGATGGCTGACAACTTACGGATTACGCGTGAATTTACTGAAATCAGGATGGCGTTTTTCGTTGAACGCATTGCGCCCTTCCTGCCCTTCTTCGGTCATGTAGAACAGCATGGTGGCATTGCCCGCCAACTCCTGTAAACCAGCCTGACCATCACAATCTGCGTTCAATGCCGCTTTCAGGCAACGCAACGCCATTGGGCTGTTTTCCAGCATTTCACGACACCAGCGCACAGTTTCTTTTTCCAATTCGGCATAAGGCACGACGGTGTTCACCAGTCCCATATCCAGGGCTTCTTTGGCATGGTATTGGCGGCACAGGAACCAGATCTCGCGCGCCTTTTTCTGTCCTACGATCCGGGCCATATACGATGCCCCCCAGCCGCCATCAAAGGAACCGACTTTAGGGCCTGTTTGACCAAAAATGGCATTATCTGCCGCAATGGTCAAATCACACATCAAATGCAGGACATGCCCACCGCCAATGGCATACCCCGCAACCATGGCAACGACAGGTTTTGGACAGGTACGGATCTGACGCTGAAAATCCAATACATTCAGATGGTGTACTCCGCCATCATCTTTATAGCCGCCATAATCGCCACGGATCTTTTGGTCGCCTCCAGCACAAAACGCGTTTTCTCCCATTCCTGTCAGAATAATCGTGCCAATTGCTTCGTCATAACGGGCATCTGCCAACGCCTGAATCATCTCTTTGACTGTCAAAGGACGGAACGCATTACGTACCTGTGGGCGATTAATCGTAATCCTGGCAATGCCATCTGCGGATTTATGGTAGAGAATATCTTCAAACCCCTGGGAACAATCTTGCCATTCAATAGGGGCATACAATTTTTCTTCGCTTGGGTAACGCATTATTGAGTTTCCTTTAACCAAAAAGTGATAAAAAATAGCTCACTGCGCTGGCAAAAGCCGCAGGATTGCCATAGTGAGCATTATGTCCAGCTTGAGGAATGGTTGTTAATGGCAACGTATATTGCTGCGCTATCTTCCGGAATTTACGATCATTTTCCCCACATAAGTAAGAGAAAGGAATAGATATGTGCTGTAAAGCAGAAACCAGCCAGGGTTGGCGGCCTAAAGAGGTATTTTCCAGCATATCCGCGATACGCTCTCCCCTGTTTTGACTGCGCAGATGAATAAGTTGCTCACGTTGAACCGTCGTTAAATCAGCAAATATCGGTTGTTGATACCAATCAGGTAAGACTGACACCATTGGCTCCTGACGAAAACGCTGTGCCCAATGCTGATCATTGCGTAATCGCATATCACGCTCCTGCTGGGAAAACAGACCCGGATTTCCTCCTTCCACCAGCAATCCGCGCAAGCCATTTTGTTTACCATAGAGCGCATGGTACATGGCAATTCGCCCTCCCAGTGAATAGCCAATCAAACAGTACTCATTGATTGGATACTCCGCTAAGGCTGCTCCCAGCAATTCACTCATCTCAGCAAAACCGCCTGTTAAGGCTATATCGGCGGAATTACCGTGCCCGGGTAAATCAACAACCAATGAAGGATATCGATTGCACGCCTCCACGACAGGAGACCAATCGTCGCCGGTTCCCAATAATCCATGCAACCAAACTAACCATGTCCCTTGATTATGTGTATGAAATGCCCGGAAATTTAGTTTCACAAAGACGCCACCTGTTTGAGCAGCTCCTGCAGGCAGACCACTCCGGCATTGCCTGGCACTTTTAGCTCAACCAATGTCGTCTCCTTACGATCCCATACTTGTTGAGCACAGCGTTTTAATTCCGGCCAATTTTGTGGTGCCGCATAGTTTAGGCCGAACATGGCAGCAACATGATTAAAATTGACATCTTGCGGCATACAGTAAAAACGCTGGCGTTCTTCCTGCGGTGTCGGTAACAGAGAAAAAATCTGTCCACCATTATTATTCACTATGATCAATAACATCGGTTCAGAAAGGTGGCGTAATAAAGCCAGGCTATTGAGATCATAGAGGGCAGAGATATCACCTATCACCGTGAGTGTCGGTTTATTTGTCGCCCGCTGTACGCCTGCTGCGGTCGCAATCAAGCCATCTATACCACTGGCACCTCGGTTACTGTAAACCGGATAACCCACGGGAAGCTGCCCCAAAGCATCAACCAAACGTACAATCAAGCTATTGCCAACAAACAATTGCCCCTGTTCTGGCAACAATTGATGCAGTTGATGCGCAACCGCTGCCTCACTGAATTCTCCCGTCAACTTTGTTTCAACACACTTAAACGCGCTTTTTGACCATGAATTCAATTCCTCTGCCCAGGGTGCTCGTGAATATGCGGGATGTTCCCGTAACCAATCAGTCACACTGCAAGTGAATTTGCGCCCTCTATGGTTTGCAGGATCAAGCCTGCCGGCAATGGGATCGACAATCCAATACTGCTCAGGCTGGCATTTAGCCTGCCATTGCAGCAGTCGCTTACCTGTCAGGCTGGCACCAAATTGGATCACCAATTGCCCTTGTGCCAGGATCTCCTGAGTGCGGGAGTGAGTCAGCCATAAATCTGCACATGGCAAAGGCTGTCCCGTTTGAGACAACACATCACCAATAAGTGGCCATCCCATCTCTTTTGCCCATTGAGCAACATAGTTGCCCTCTTCTGCGCTCATTCTCCCTGCCAGTACAATTCCCGGTTTTTTCTGCCAGATATCCCAATCAACTGCCTTGAGGGTGGTATACATTTCTGGCTGGATCAACCACGGTTCACTCCCTTGCCACCAATCCCCCAATGTTCGCAACCAATCTTGATGCGCTGTCACCTCATCACCATACAAAGGCTCCGCAAACGGGCAATTAATATGCAGAGCACCTTGTTTCAGGTTTGACATTGCATTATCGATAGACGAAACCAACCAACTGGCAGGGATCTCTGTGGTTGGTCGTGGCAATGCTAAAGTTTGCGCGGGATGAGAAGCAAAAATGCCTACCTGACGAATAGCCTGATTAGCACCACAATCGATTAATTCAGACGGCCTGTCTGCGGTGAGAAATACCAATCGCTCTCCCGTCAATCCTGCTTCAATTAAAGAAGGATACAAATTGGCAACTGCCGTTCCAGACGTCACAATAACCGCAATCGGCTCTTTGCCCGCTTTTGCCAGTCCTAAAGCCAAATAGCCCAACCCGCGCTCATCAAAATGAGTATGACAGTTCAACTTATGGTTTTTTGCGGCAGCCAATGTCAATGATGTTGAACGAGAGCCGGGAGCAATGCAGACATGACGCAATCCGTGGCGGGTTAATGCTTCCAATAAAAGTTCCGCCCAGCGGCGGTTGAGTGCGCTGTTTGACATAGAATGCCCAAAAAATTCTTTAAAAAATGAGGCCAAAAAATAAGAGATAATTATATAAGATGTTCTTGATCTTAACGCGGATAAAAATGATTTCCTTATCTTAGTTCAAGGAATTGTCATTTAATTGGCGATATTTCAGCTATATACTCGATAAACTTCACGTTGCAACCCGCAAGACGACGCGAAGCCTTATATTTTCCTCTGACGTTATCTGCAAGTGATAACAATATCCATATAATTACTAATGCAAATCACTCATACAATATCGTTTGAAATTCACACACGAAAGAGAATAACCGAATATCAATTTCGCTAACATTTTCGGCATGGTGATTAAAAATAGCATTTAATTTTGAAATATAGTCATATTACGATTAACAAACCCCACTTTTATACTGAAAAATAAATTAACCTCACTTTAACGCATTTATTTAAAATAAAAGCCCCAACAACCAATAACATTCAGCCTTCGGTAATAAAAAATATTTACACTCAGTCTCAGTTTTTTTCATTGAAATAAATTTTCATATTCCTATTTATTTTTAAAAATATTTTTACGATAGAGGGATTAAAATACAACTAATTGATATAAAACAAATAAAATGATTTCAAAACATAAATGTCATACTTATGCATTATTTTATATAGATATAGTGGCAATGCAAAACAAAATGCGCTTAATTATTTCATGAAATTTTCTCATTGATATAAATTCACGCAATACGTATTATTCTGCCTCTTCAAAAATGAAGAATTTAAAAATTCATCTTAATCTAAATTAAGTTAAATTCCGTCTGGTCCTACTATTTGTAAAACCAACAAGCAGTATAAAAAGGGGATGGCGTGTCATATCTTTATTTCCGTCCGATGGGCTTTTATAGATATCGGTATAGGCTGTTATCGTTATTTATTTCATTAAGTTGTTTAATCACAACGGAATCCGCTCAGGCAGATTACGATGCATTAATTCAACAAGCCAGAAATGGCAATACCAATCCCATGCTCGAATATATTCGTCAGGAAGAGAAACGACATCGTCTTTCTTCCTCGCAAATTGCTGATTGGTTGCAAATTGCAAGCTGGGCTGGACATGATGATGAAGTCATTTCGCTCTGGCAACGTTATCGCTCAATGGCTATACCTGCCAGAGGGATCGCGGCGGTTGCCCGGGCCTATCGCAACCAACGTCAATGGTCACAGGCAATACAGCTATGGCGCACAGCCCTGACCCTGGACAAGCAGAACAGAGACATCAAAGCGGGCTTTATCATGACACTCGCCGATGGCAGACAAGACACGGAAGCCCGTCGTTTGGCAAACGATTTATTGGCTCGTCAACCCGACGCCGCTAATTACCGTTTGCTGGCCTACGTTGACCAGGCTGCCGGCCGGATATGGAATGCCCTGCAAGTGCTTTCTATCGCGCATAAACGGTTTCCCGACAATAAGGAAGTCACCCAAGACTATCTGTTCAGCCTCAAAAACAATCGCGTCAGTGCTCCTGCATGGCACCTGGGACAACAGCACGCCACACAATTAACCACGGCGCAACTGCGCAGGCTGGAAGCCTGTGCCGCAGCAGAATTGGTTCGCTTGTCAATGATCCCCAATCGTAATGAAAAAGAGCGCTTTGACATTGCTGACAGGGCACTTGCACGCTACGAACAGATGCTTAATCAATGGCACAACCTACCCGATGCACAACAAGATTATCAACGGGCGCGCATTGATAGGCTTGGTGCTCTTCTTTCCCGCCATCGGATGCAAGACGTTATTGATGAATACCAGACGTTGCAAAAACAAGGCATACCTCTCCCGGAATATGCACAGAAATGGGCAGCGGCAGCCTATCTGAATCTGCGCCAGCCAGAAAAAGCGCAAAATATTCTGCACTCGTTGAATTACCCTGATGAAAATATTTCGTCGTCAGGGAAAATTTCACCGCCCAATATTCCCCTTGAAGATGATATCGTCCTTTTTTATGCGAATGTGGAAAGTGAGCGTCTGGATGCCGCTCAACAACTTGCCACCGATATCAAACAACGCAATCCTTATATGCTGAATGTCTTTGGCTCCCCCATTCGTGTTCCGAATGATGGCTGGCTGCAAGGGCAGCAATTTTTAGCGGAGTCTGCACAATTACGTGAAGATCTTGCCGAAGCAGAAAAACGCTTTACCCATTTAGCCCGCACAGCGCCTGGCAATCAGAAATTACGGATTGATCTGGCAGCTGTCTGGCTGGATCGTGGTTGGTCACGCCGTGCTGAGAGTGAATTAAAGCAAATTGAAGGAATCGATCAGCGTCATCTGGCATTGGAAATCCAGCAAGGTTATACCGCGCTGGCTCTGCAAGAATGGCGGCAGCTGGACTTGCTGGCCGATGATGTTATTACCCGCGCCCCGGAAGACACGTCCGCTAAACGCCTTAACCGTCTGCGTAATGTGCATCATATGGCAGAACTGCAAATTAAGGTTAATCAGGGCATTAATTCAGATAATCCTGAAAGTGGCAAACACAGTTCAGATATTGACGCAGTACTTTATAGCCCTCCCTTTGAGGATAATTGGCGCTTATTTGCCGGTGGTGCTTACAATCGCGGCCAGTTCTCAGAAGGCCGGGGGTTGAACCGTGATTTACGCGGCGGTGTAGAGTGGCGTTCGCGGGATCTTTGGCTGGAAGGTGAAGTTTCTGCACGTCATGGCGGCAAGGTGGGATTACGGATCGCAGCCTGGTATGACTTCAATGATCAATGGCGACTGGGTGGCTCCGCAGAACGTCTTGCCCGTAATACCCCCTTGCGTGCGTTGAGCAATAATATCGATGCCAATGGTGGACAAATTTATGCCCGCTGGAGATACAGCGAACGCAGCCAATGGAGCGCTCGCTTTACCCCTGCATTCTTTTCAGATGGCAACCATCGCTTTGAATATGGCATTGATGGCCTTCAACGCCTCTATACCGCTCCTTACCTGAAACTTGATGGGCAGTTGGAACTGAGTACGACTCACAATACCCGGCAAAATACCCCCTATTTCAATCCCAAAAGCGACTTCACCTTCCTGCCTGAGCTGGAAGCAGACCATGTCATATATCGGCACTATCAAACCGCCTGGAGTCAGCAAGTTGTGGCGGGTATCGGGCAATATTGGCAGCAAGGGTACGGCAGTGGCCTAATCACAATGGTGGGATATGGTCAACGTATTAAATGGAATGATGCTATTGACGCAGGGGTAAGGCTCACGCTGGATAAACGTCCTTATGACGGTAAACGAGAGAGTAATCTGCAAGCTGCTTTTGATTTAATCTATCGGTTCTGAAGGATTTTTTTATGATACACAATGTTTTTCGTCATTGGTTGATGATATCGGCCCTGCTGATTAGCTTGTTACTCCCCCAGTTTGGCATGCTGGCATATGCAGAAAAACCTGATTTCGTTCCACCAGCCCAACGGCCGCTTTCCATGAATGAACGCCCCTGGCCTAAAAATGGCTTTGTAGTTCTGGCTTACCATGATGTCGAAGATGATGGGGCAGATCAGCGTTTTATGTCAGTCCGTACCAGCGCATTGAACGATCAGTTTGCCTGGCTGCGGGAAAATGGCTACCAGCCGGTTACCATCGACCAAATTCTCGCTGCCAATCAGGGCGGTACGCCATTGCCTCTCAAGGCCGTATTGCTGACTTTCGATGATGGCTATAGCAGTTTCTACCACCGCGTATTTCCGCTGCTGAAAGCCTATCACTGGCCTGCCGTTCTGGCTCCCGTTGGGATCTGGGTTGATGTACCCGCCGAAAAACCCGTTGATTTTGGCGGGTTGATGGTGGCGCGGGAGCGCTTCACGACCTGGGAACAGGTAGCAGAGATGTCTCGTTCTGGTTTAGTGGAAATAGGTTCCCATACTTATCAGCATCACTATGGTGCCATCGCTAATCCACAAGGCAATACCGAGCCGGCTGCGGCCATTCGCATTTACGATCCGAAAACAGGTCACTATGAAAGTGAGCAGGCGTTCCGCCAGCGGATGGAAAAGGATATTGCCACTATTACCCAAAGAATTATCGCTGCCACAGGCAAGCAGCCACGGGTCTGGATTTGGCCTTATGGTATCGATAACGGTGTTACGCTGGAAATAGCCAAACGCTACGGCTACAAAATGGCATTGACCCTGGATAACGGGCTGGCAAACGTCAACAATCTTGATAATGTGCCACGTATATTGCTCACACATAATCCTTCCCTGAAAGAGTTCGCCGGGCAGGTAATTCAGGTACAGAATAAACCGATCTTACGGATTGCCCATATTGATCTGGACTATGTTTATGATCCAGACCCCGTTCAACAAGCCGATAATCTCGATAAACTGGTCCAGCGCATTGCCGATCTGCGCGTCAATACCGTTTTCCTGCAAGCCTTTGCTGATCCCAAAGGCGATGGCACTGTACGGGAACTCTACTTTCCTAATCGCTGGCTACCGATGCGGGCTGATCTCTTTAACCGTGTTGCCTGGCAACTGCACAGCCGCCTGAATATTGAAGTTTATGCGTGGATGCCCGTTCTGGCCTTTGAACTGGAGTCTTCACTCCCGCGGGTGATGAGCGATGACACAAGTCATAACCAGCTGTTTGTAAACCCGACACAATATCGTCGTTTATCGCCTTATAACTCAGAAAACCGCCGGAGGATCAAAGAGATTTATCAAGATTTGGCCTCTCATGCTATTTTTCAGGGCGTCCTGTACCACGATGACGCCGTCATGTCTGATTTTGAAGATGCTGGCGCAGATGCCATCAAAGCTTATCAGGCCGCAGGTTTATCTGCTTCCCTTGCAGAAATTCGGCAAGATCCAGAACAATTCGCCCGTTGGACACGCTTTAAAAGCCAATACCTGATTGATTTCACTCATGAGTTAACCAGAGAACTCAAGTCAATACGGGGTTACCAGATCAAAACTGCACGCAATATTTTTGCCCTGCCCATTCTGGAACCGGACAGCGAAGCGTGGTTTGCCCAAAATCTGGATGACTTCCTCGCCCACTACGATTGGGTTGCCCCTATGGCAATGCCATTGATGGAAAATGTGCCACTAGCAAAAAGCAATCAATGGTTATCCCGCTTGGTGAAAATCATTGCCCAACGCCCACAAGCCCTGGACAAAACTGTTTTTGAATTGCAATCCGTAGATTGGCGCAAGCCCTTGGATAAAAGGGCAATTTCAGGGCACCAATTAGCAGAATGGATGCGTCAATTGCAGCTCAACGGCGCACAGAGCTTCGGTTACTACCCTGATGACTTTCTTAACAATCAACCAGAAATGAATGAGATCCGCCCTGTTCTTTCTCCTGAATGGTATCCACTTCATGATTGATCGTATTATTGCTTTTCTCGTGCTCTGCCTGGTACTGAGCATCCCCCTTGGTATCGCTATCACCTTTACCGGGGAAGTCATGCTGAACTTTGTCTTTTTCTGGCCTTTATTCATGTCGGCCATCTGGATCTCAGGCGGGATCTATTTCTGGCTCTATCGGGAAAGGCATTGGAAAATTGTTGATGAAGAAGCGCCGCATCTTGAAGGAAAACCGCTAATTTCAATTTTGATCCCTTGCTACAACGAAGGGCCAAATGTTCGTGAAACACTGCTGGCCGCCTTGAACCAGCGCTATCCCAATATTGAAGTGATCGCTATCAATGATGGTTCAACCGACAGCACCGCGGATGAACTCAATGCGATGGCGAAACAATATCAAGCCTTGAGAGTGATACACCTGAAACAGAATCAAGGCAAAGCCACTGCACTTCAAGCGGGGGCAGCTGCCGCGAAAAGTGATTATCTGGTCTGTATTGATGGCGATGCCCTGTTAGATCGTGATGCGGCTGTTTGGCTGGTCAAGCCCATGATTGAAAATCCCCGTGTTGGCGCTGTTACTGGTAATCCCCGCGTTCGTACACGATCCACTTTAGTGGGGCGCATTCAGGTTGGGGAATTTTCTTCCATCATTGGCCTGATCAAACGAACCCAACGGATTTATGGTCAGGTCTTTACCGTGTCAGGGGTTGTTGCAGCCTTTAATCGCCGGGCACTGGCCGATGTGGGGTATTGGAGTAATGACATGATCACAGAAGATATTGATGTGAGCTGGAAACTCCAGTTACACCATTGGGCTATCCTGTTCGAACCCCGTGCGCTCTGCTGGATTTTGATGCCTGAAACCTTGCGGGGATTATGGAAGCAGCGGTTACGCTGGGCACAGGGTGGAGCCGAAGTTTTCCTGAAAAACCTGCGTCAATTGTGGTCATGGCAATATCGCCGTATGTGGGGGTTATTTGCTGAATTCTGCTGCTCCGTTATCTGGTCATTTACATTTGCCCTTTCCATCATTTTATTTTTACTCGGCATGTTCATCGCATTACCGGAAAACATTCGCGTCTATACCCTATTTCCACCTGGGTATACGGGATTAGTTCTGGCGGCTACCTGCCTGATCCAGTTTACCGTCAGTTTAGTGATTGAACGACGCTATGAAAAACACGTTGCCTCATCGCTGTTCTGGGTAATTTGGTATCCGATGGTTTATTGGATGCTGAACCTATTTACGACCTTGGTATCTTTTCCCAAGGTGATGCTTAAAGTACACAGAAAACGCGCGCGGTGGGAAAGCCCTGACAGGGGAATAGAGAGAATCGAATCATGAAAGAACCATTGATTTTTACCGAACAAAGGTTATGGCCGCGTTTAATTGATATTCTGTTGACCATCCTGGCTTGGGCAGGTTTTATCTATTTATTCATAATGGGATTATTTTACGTCTCCCATAATGGTCCCAGGCCTTTTACGTCGACATTATTTACTTCAGAACTGGGCGTCATCGCCCTTTATATTGCCATTGCCATATTTAATGCATTTTTGCTCATTGGCTGGGCAAAATACAACCAACGTCGATTTAGGATCGAACGTCGTCGTCACCGACCTGCGTTAACCCACGCTGAGGTGGCGCAGAGTTTTACTTTGGAACAAAAGTTGTTTGATACCTTAAGGCAAAGCAAAGTTTCCAGTATCACTTATGACAATCATGGACATATAATAGGAATCAATAAAGATGTTTCAATATAGAAATAGCCATTTATTCACTAATAATGAAATTATACCTTAAAGGTATCGATTAGGTTGCCAATAATCTTATTTGGCAAGCAACTATTTTACAACCTATCTCATTAAGGAAATAAAACTGAATGAGATAGGTCTTGGCTGAGAACAGATTTTATCAATAAATTTAACACGACCATTTACAATATGAAAAATAAATACTGGAACCCGATATGAAAATGATTGAACGGATTCATCATCTTTGTAAACGCACTATTTTTAAACGTTGTGTCTCCAGATTATTTCTACGGGTATTGATCACGTTATGCTTAATCACCGTCACATGTCATTCAGCAGTAATGGCTATGCCTGACACCAATGAAAAACGAATAATCAATAAAAAAACAGCGCGCAACGAAAATGTTGCGCGGGTAGTTTCTGGAATTATCAGTTATACCCACTGGCCTATTACACCTACTATTCTGCACTTATGTCTGGTTCCTCCATCCAATTACATCAGCGCCTTAACCCACATTGATATGATTTCTGATCACACAGAACTGCAAGTTGAAACACTCAATTTCAACGTAGAACAACTCATAGAAAGATGTGATGTCATTTACTATGGTCAAATCGATCCACAACTTCAACATCAGGTAATCAACCTGAAAAATGACAAGCCATTGCTTACCATTGCTGAAAATAATCCGAACTGTGAAATTGGCAGCGCATTTTGCCTCAACATTAACAGCGCTCCGGCAACATTTAGCCTCAATCTTGATATTCTGACGCGCAGCGGCGTGCGCATACATCCGAATGTCCTGCAACTGGCTCGTAAGGTGGAATAATCTACATGAAAAAACGTTATTCACGGATGCCCTCACGCCCGACTTTACGTCATGCTTTCCACCGCATCCATTTGGTCATTACGTTTATCATATTATCCGTAGTCGGCTTGTTTTTATCGTTACTGGCACTGCTTGCTATGCAGAAATATGCCGAAAACAGTTTAAAACTGATTGCCACGACCATTGCCCATACCGCACAGGCCGCTGTGGTTTTTCAGGATAAAACCACAGCAAACGAAATACTGGAAATGATTGCCGTTCACGATGGCTTTACAGAAGCCAAGATTTTTGATGCTAAACAGCAGGTGTTAGCCAGTTGGCAAGCCAATCAGGAGACTCGTACCGGCAATTTCAAGAAATTGATCGAGCACTGGCTATTTCTTGAACCTTTCACCCTGCCAATTTACCATCATCAGCAAAAAGTAGGCTCAGTCTGGTTAATTGGTAACAGTTGCCACATCATCAAATTTATTTATCAGGCCCTGCTGGTACTATTTGCCTGCCTGCTGTTCAGCGCCGTCATTTCACTCTACCTCTCGTTGCGTATGCATGATGGTATTGTCAGAGCTTTGCAAAACATTACGGCCGTCGCCCATGATGTGCGGCAACAGCGGACATTTTCACGGCGCGTGCCCTCGGCCCATATTGCTGAACTGCATGAGCTAAGTCAGGTTTTCAATCACCTGCTGGAAGAGCTGGAAGAGTGGCAACATCATCTGCAAACAGAAAAAGCCGCGTTAACCTGGCAAGCACAACATGACTCTCTGACCGGTTTACCAAATCGGGCCACTTTCGAACGTGTTCTGTCAACCGTCATGAACGATAAATTTATGCGTGAAAGTGCAGCGATATTATTTATTGATGGTAACAGGCTGAAATATGTCAACGATGTCTATGGACATGCTGCCGGCGATCACGTGCTTGTCACTATCGCCGCCACCTTAAAACGAAGGGTAAGAAAAACAGATACCGTTGCCCGGCTTGGCGGGGATGAATTTGCTATCCTGTTGCCTTCCGCCAATCTAGAAGATGCAGAACGCGTTGCCAAAAATATCATCCATGCTATGGATACCCCGATTCTCCTTCCTAACGGACAACATCTACGTATCACACTCAGCATCGGCATTGCATTATCCAACGGTGAACTAACGGCAGAACAACTACTCTCTGAAGCCGATGCAGCGATGTATCACATAAAACAACGGGGCGGTGGCTGGTATTCCGCTGATACAACAAAACTCAACTATCTATCAAGGAACCCTCTATGAGCAGAAATCGTTATTGTGTATTTATCTTTGCGTTTATTGGCGCACTTTTTCTCAGCGCCTGCCAGAATAAAGGGGCGTTGACAGCCGCACAAATCGCCGCACTTAAACAACAGGGATTTCAACAAACCGATGAAGGCTGGTTATTTGGTATATCAGAAAAGGTGTTGTTTGGTAATAACCAATTTCATTTACGACCAGAAGGTGAAACAAAATTAAAACAACTGGCCAGTATTTTATCCAAAGTGGGTATCCACCACGCACGCCTTGATGGCCACACTGACAATTACGGAGAAGTGAGTTACAACAATCAATTATCATTGAAACGCGCCAACACCGTTGCAGATGCACTGACACAGGGAGGTATGCAGCGTACTAATCTGACAGCCCGTGGATTAGGGCCAAGCCAACCTATCGCCGATAACCGAAGTGCAAAAGGTCGGGCAGAAAATCGTCGGGTTGCCATTGTGATAACGACACCGCAATAGCGCTATACCATGAACTATAATATGGGTTTTAAAACAGCCCTGTTTATTACGGGCAACCTGATAATATATTGATATAAATCACGCGATGCTCGACTTTAAC
>NZ_JBEBMB010000058.1:0-37506 GCF_040081915.1 Xenorhabdus sp. SGI240 | reverse complement strand
TTTGGATTAGTAGCAGATTTCTTGAAGCAAAAAGATAGGAAAGTAAATGAATCCGTGTTCTTTACCATTAACAATGAACGCTCAGGAGTAATAAGGGAATCGCATAAAGGTAATATTTCCTGCCGTATTAACCATGACTAGCGAATTCGAGAACGCAAGGAGGACGGTGGCGAGGGAATGCCTCAAAGAACTGGAAAAACTACCCAAATACGACGATACCGCAGTGACCGCAGTCCTCGATAAGTACACACCCCAATTTAAACCACTCAACCATATGCGATCCAGCGCTAAATCAGTGCTGGGATATTATGTGCGAATGATTCAGAAGGAAATGAAAAGAGGTTAAAATATGCAGATGCTAACTCTGGATGAATGGGCAAGCGACAGATATAGGAGTCGCCCGCCTAGTTTAAGCACCCTTCAACGTTATGCTAGAAATGGTTTTTTTTACCCACCAGCACAAAAAGAAGGCGGCATTTGGCGGGTTAGAGAAGATGCAGAACTGGTTGGACGGTTAGCTACTCCAACTATAAATAAGTCGGATAATCCTAAATTACAGAGGATCTTAAATGATGGCTGCTAGACCTCGCAAAAACAATATCAATATCCCCAACTTATACCCATTGTTTAGTCGCAAAACCAATAAGGTGTATTGGCGCTATCGACATCCCATTACAGGAAAATACCATGCTTTAGGCGACGATGAGCAAGAAGCAAAAGAAATTGCTATTGAAGCCAACAATAGACTAGCTGAACAACGTAGCCGGCAAGTCATGGCAATTGGTGATCGTATAGCAAAAATTAAGGGAAAAGAAATTACTGTTGATACGTGGCTGAATAGGTACTGGAAAGTTCAGGAAGAACGCCTAGAAACTGGTGATATCAAACTCAATACGTTCAAACAGAAACGCAAGCCGGTAGATTTAATGCGGCAAGCTCTAGCAATGAAGTCTCTTCCTGCCGTGGATGCCAGAGATATAGCTGAAATACTGGATCAATATAAATCAGCCGGACAACCTCGTATGGCTCAAGTTATCCGTTCTGTTTTGATTGATGTTTTTAAGGAAGCTCAACATGCCGGGGAGGTTCCTCCGGGTTACAATCCCGCCCTAGCAACTAAGCAGCCAAGGAGGAGAGTGACTCGTCAGCGTCTCAATCTGGATGAGTGGCAAAAAATATTTGAAGTCGCTGACTCACACCACAAGTACATGGGTAATGCAATGTTGTTAGCAATAGTAACAGGCCAGAGATTAGGTGATATTTCTGAGATGAAATTTAGTGATATTTGGGACGATCATCTGCATGTTTCTCAAGAAAAAACAGGAACCAGATTAGCTATCCCCTTAGCGTTACGATGCAATGCTCTCAATATTTCTCTCAGAGAAGTTGTTGCGCGATGCCGCGACCGTGTTGTTAGCCCGTATTTAATTCACTACTTTCACACCACATCACAGTCTAAACGCGGAGAAAAAGTAACAGCTAATACATTAACAACAAACTTCAAAAAAGCACGTGATAAAACAGATATTGATTGGAGAGAAGGAACTCCAGCGGCCTTTCATGAGCAGCGCTCATTATCAGAGCGTCTATATCGCGATCAGGGTATTAATACGAAAGATTTATTGGGGCATAAAACGCAGCAACAGACAGATAAATACCATGATGACCGTGGCAAAGATTGGATAAAAATTGTCGTCTAAGTTGCTCAAAATTTGATGGGTTTTGATAACTGGTTTTGATAATGTTTTGATAACCGTTTCCATTGTGATAATAAAACAACGGGAACCATTAAGCTCCCGTCATCTATTCAGTTAAGCAATTAATTACATATGTGAGATAATTGCATCGCCGAACTCGCTACATTTCAGCAGCTTAGCGCCTTCCATCAGACGCTCAAAATCGTAAGTTACGGTCTTGGCAGCAATGGAACCTTCAACACCTTTAACGATTAAGTCAGCAGCCTCGAACCATCCCATGTGGCGCAACATCATTTCAGCGGAAAGGATCACCGAACCCGGGTTGACCTTATCCTGGCCTGCATACTTAGGTGCCGTACCGTGTGTTGCTTCGAACAGTGCGCACTCGTCACCAATGTTTGCACCTGGAGCGATACCGATGCCACCCACCTGTGCAGCCAAAGCATCAGAAATGTAGTCACCATTCAGGTTCATACAAGCGATAACATCATACTCTGCCGGACGCAGCAGGATCTGTTGCAAGAAAGCATCTGCAATGACATCCTTGATGATGATATCTTTGTCATTTTTAGGATTCTTGATCTTAACCCACGGACCACCATCCAACAATTCTCCGCCGAATTCAGTGCGAGCCAGTTCATAACCCCAGTCCTTGAAAGCACCTTCGGTGAATTTCATGATATTGCCTTTATGAACCAGAGTGACTGATTCACGGTCATTATCAATAGCATATTCAATCGCGGCACGTACTAAACGTTTAGTGCCTTCTTCTGAGCAAGGTTTTACACCGATACCACACTGTTGAGGGAAACGGATCTTATTAACACCCATTTCATCTTGCAGGAATTTAATCACTTTGTCCGCTTGCGCTGAACCTGCTTTCCACTCAATACCCGCATAAATATCTTCAGCGTTTTCGCGGAAAATAACCATATCGGTTAATTCAGGCTGCTTAACAGGGCTTGGCGTACCTTGGTAGTAACGAACCGGACGCAGGCAGACATACAGATCCAATTGCTGACGCAGTGCTACATTCAGCGAACGGATACCACCACCTACTGGCGTTGTCAGAGGACCTTTGATAGCAACACGATATTCACGAATCAAATCTAGCGTTTCATCGGGTAACCAAACATCTTTACCATAGACATGCGTGGATTTTTCACCTGTGTAGATTTCCATCCAGGAAATTTTGCGCTCACCGCTATACGCTTTCTGAACCGCAGCATCAACAACTTTTAGCATGACCGGCGTAACATCAACACCAATGCCATCCCCTTCGATATAAGGGATAATCGGGTTATTCGGAACACTTAATTTACCTTTGACATCAATAGTAATTTTTTTACCTTCCGCTGGAACAACAACTTTGCTTTCCATTAACCTCTCCTTTCAAATAAGCGCAATGCCTTGTTAATTTTTTGTAAGGGACGTGTCAATACTACTTGAATATTCTGCAAACGCCAACGGTCACAGATTTTAAGGTATAATACGCACCCTTATTTTTAACGATGGCTTATCATGACAAATATCCCTTTTAAAAAACGCCAACTTAACCGATTCAGCCAGAGAAAAAATAACAGAGCTATAAAAAAAACAATTAGCCCTCGTCGGGTATTGATTTTGAACAAACCTTATGATGTCTTGCCTCAATTCACCGATGCAATGGGCAGAGCAACGTTAAAAGATTTTATCCCGTTTCCTGATGTTTATGCCGCGGGTCGTCTGGATCGTGATAGTGAAGGTTTACTGGTGCTGACCAATGATGGCAAATTGCAAGCTAAACTGACTCAACCCGCTAAAAAAAGCGCTAAAGTTTATTATGTTCAGGTTGAAGGCATTCCTGATGAAACGGCCCTGAATAAACTGCGTAGCGGCGTTTTATTGAAAGATGGCCCAACCTTATCCGCTGGCGCTGAATTAGTCGAAGAGCCTGAGTGGCTTTGGGAGAGAATTCCCCCTATTCGGGAACGAAAAAGCATTCCGGTAAGTTGGCTTAAAATTACGTTATATGAAGGGCGAAATCGGCAAGTACGTAGGATGACCGCTCATGTGGGTTATCCTACACTGCGCCTAATCCGTTTTAGTATGGGTTCGATACAATTAGACTCATTATCCCCTGGAGAATGGAGAGAAATTAATCTTGTTTAGTCCACACGTCACGGTTGCCTGCATTGTTCATGCAGAAAATAAATTTTTGATTGTTGAAGAATTGATCAACGGCAAGCTCCTCTGGAACCAACCGGCAGGCCACCTTGAAGCGGATGAAACATTACTGGCTGCTGCTGAACGGGAACTGTGGGAAGAAACCGGAATTCGTGTACAACCACACGCATTTTTAAAATTGCACCAATGGGTTGCGCCGGACAGAACCCCATTTATCCGTTTTCTATTCCTGGTTGAAATGGAAAAAGTCATAGATACCAATCCACAAGATGACGATATCCATTGCTGCCATTGGTTAAGTGCAGAAGAGATCCTTAACAGTTCACAGTTACGCTCCCCTCTGGTCGCCGAAAGTCTTCTTTGCTACCTGGAGCACAAAACTTATCCACTCTCGATACTGGATTCTTATGGTTCACCTTTCGCCAAATGAAGACGCTTGGTGCACCTTGGTTGCCAACGTGCTAAAGTATTGCGTTTGTTTTTTTCCGCAGTGAGATATATCCATGTCAGATAACAGCCAGAAAAAAGTCATTGTCGGCATGTCCGGCGGTGTTGATTCATCCGTTTCCGCCTACCTTCTGCAACAGCAGGGCTACCAGGTAGCTGGCCTGTTCATGAAAAACTGGGAAGAAGACGATAGTGAAGAGTATTGCTCGGCGGCTACCGATCTTGCCGATGCTCAGGCCGTTTGTGACAAACTGGGCATAGAATTGCATACCATTAATTTTGCAGCCGAGTATTGGGATAATGTATTCGAACATTTTCTGGCTGAATATCAAGCAGGCAGAACCCCCAATCCTGACATTCTTTGCAATAAAGAAATCAAATTTAAAGCATTTCTGGAGTTTGCCGCAGAGGATTTAGGAGCTGACTATATTGCAACCGGGCATTATGTCCGTCGTCGGGATGTGAACGGTATGAGCCAATTGCTCCGTGGCCTGGATGATAATAAAGATCAAAGCTATTTTTTATATACCTTAAGCCACCAGCAAGTTGCTAAGAGCCTGTTTCCGGTAGGGGAATTGGAAAAACCCGAAGTACGCCGCATTGCCGAAGAAATTGGCCTGATCACCGCAAAGAAAAAAGATTCGACGGGCATCTGTTTTATTGGTGAGCGTAAGTTCCGTGATTTCCTTGGGCGCTATTTACCCGCCCAGCCCGGCCCGATAATGACGGTTGATGGACAGACCATCGGCCAACATACCGGCTTGATGTACCATACACTCGGTCAGCGCAAAGGACTGGGGATTGGGGGGACGAAAAACGGTAGTGAAGAACCCTGGTATGTCGTCGATAAAGATGTCGAAAATAACATACTGATTGTTGCTCAAGGCCATGAGCATCCTCGTTTGATGTCGCTCGGTTTGATTGCCCGGCAACTGGATTGGGTGGATCGCCGACCACTGCAAGCAGAAATACGCTGTGTAGTCAAAACACGCTACCGTCAGCATGATATTCCCTGCACTGTCGTCCCTCTGGGCGAAGATAACATTGAGGTTCGTTTTGATAGCCCTGTTGCCGCTATCACCCCGGGCCAATCCGCTGTGTTTTATCAAGGTGAAGTTTGTCTCGGTGGTGGTGTGATCGAACAACGTATACAGGAGTAGTTGTGGCTAAAAATTATTACGATATTACACTGGCGCTGGCAGGTATCTGCCAGTCAGGCCGTCTGGTACAAAAACTTGCCCATGAAGGCCAGTGTGATACTGATGCTTTTGAGATCATGATCAACAGTGTCCTGAACATGAATCCAACCTCCACGCTGGATGTCTTTGGCAATGATGCCTGCAACCTGCGTGTTGGCCTTGATGCCATGTTGGGTATGTTCAATGGTTCACATAGTGGCGTTTCTGCCGATCTTACCCGCTATATGCTGAGTTTGGTGGCACTGGAACGCCGCTTGAGTAAAAATCCGTCTGCCATCAATCAATTGGCAAATCGCATTGAACAATTAGAACGCCAGCAAGCCTATTTTGAACCTATGTCAGAGGGAATGTTCAACGCCCTGGCTGGAATTTATGTCGATGTTATCAGCCCGTTGGGATCACGCATTCAAGTGACGGGTTCACCTGATGTATTACGTAATTCGTTGATTCAGGCAAAAGTCAGATCGGTGTTACTGGCCGGTATCCGTAGTGCCGTTTTATGGCAACAAGTTGGCGGTAGCCGCCTGCAAATCATGTTTTCTCGTCAACGTCTGATCCGACAGGCAAAAGAGATCCTTGCTAACGGTTAGATGGTAAAGACTGTCAGCGAAAAACTGTTAAATCTAAATTATTAAACATAAATCTGTTAAACATACATTGTTAAATAAAATCCGGGAGTTGCTACCAATGGAATTATCCTCACTGACCGCTGTTTCTCCAATTGATGGCCGCTACGGCGATAAAGTCAGCGCATTACGCGCTATTTTTAGTGAGTTCGGCTTACTAAAATTCCGTGTGCAAGTCGAAGTACGTTGGCTGCAAAAACTGGCTGCAACCACAGAAATCCGAGAAGTTCCTGCTTTTGACGCCAACGCAAACGCTTACCTTGATGAAATTATTGCAAATTTCAATGAGCAGGATGCACTGCGTATCAAAGAGATTGAACGCACAACCAACCACGACGTTAAGGCTGTTGAATATTTTCTGAAAGAGAAAGTCGCGCATATTCCTGCCCTGCATCAGGTTGCAGAATTTATTCATTTTGCCTGCACATCAGAAGATATTAATAACCTGTCACATGCCTTGATGCTTAAAACAGCCCGTGAGGAAGTTCTGCTGCCGCAATGGTGCCAAATAATCGATACCATCACACGCATGGCACATGATTATCGCGATCTGCCACTGCTATCGCGGACACACGGTCAACCTGCCACACCTTCCACGGTTGGCAAGGAATTTGCTAATGTGGCCTATCGTATGAAGCGCCAATTCCGTCAGCTTGAGCAGGCAGAAGTTCTGGGCAAAATCAACGGGGCGGTGGGTAACTATAATGCGCACTTATCCGCCTATCCACAAGTTGACTGGCATCAATTCAGTGAGTCATTTGTGACCTCTTTAGGTATTCAGTGGAACCCGTATACCACTCAGATTGAACCCCATGATTACATTGCAGAACTGTTTGATTGTGTGGCGCGTTTCAACACCATCCTAATCGATTTTGATCGCGATATCTGGGGTTACATCGCCTTGAACCATTTCAAGCAAAAAACCATCGCCGGGGAAATTGGTTCTTCTACCATGCCACATAAAGTCAATCCGATTGATTTCGAAAACTCAGAAGGCAACCTGGGCCTGGCAAATGCGGTTCTGGGGCATCTTGCCAGCAAACTGCCGGCTTCTCGCTGGCAGCGTGACCTGACAGATTCGACCGTATTGCGTAATCTGGGCGTTGGTCTGGGATATGCATTGATTGCTTATCAATCCACTATGAAGGGGTTGAATAAGCTGGAAGTCAATGAACAGCACTTACTGAATGAACTGGATTGCAATTGGGAAGTATTGGCAGAGCCTATCCAAACTGTTATGCGCCGTTATGGCATTGAAAAGCCCTATGAAAAACTGAAAGAACTGACTCGTGGTAAACGAGTTGATGCTGAAGGGATGAAAGCGTTTATTGATGGCCTTGAGCTTCCTGAAGTGGAAAAAGAGCGCCTCAAATCCATGACGCCAGCAAATTACATTGGATATGCCGCTTCGCTGGTTGACCAGTTAAAATAATCTGTATTTATCCCTACAAATGGGCGGGTTCTATTCCGCCCATGCGCAATTTTCGTGCTGCAATTTCCTGCTAACTGCGTAATCCCAGCAGACTCCCAGTCGCCACGTAGCAACCTGAATGCTATTGAATATATGAACTTATATAGAAGTTAAATAAATTGTATATTTATTTACTATTTCAACCTAACCATTTGTTTTTAAATGCACCAATCATTAATATACCAACAAAAGCTAAATAGTTACTATACTTAGTTTATTCATAATCATATACCTATAATTTTATTTAATTTTTATTGACGAAATTGGTTACTTAGCTATTTTAAATTTATTTGATAAACATTAATTACTGATTAGCATAAGGAATCATTATGCGGATATTGATCGTTGAAGATAATGCATTACTTCGCCATCACTTAACCGTGCAATTACGGGATATCGGACATCAAGTTGATGCTGCGGAGAATGCTAAAGAAGCAGATTATTATCTTAAAGAAAGTCACCCTGATATTGCTATCGTTGATTTAGGGTTACCGGGAGAAGATGGTCTTAGCATGTTACAGCGCTGGCGCAGTGAGCAAGTTAATTTACCTATCCTTGTTCTTACCGCTCGTGAGAGCTGGCAAGAAAAAGTCAACGTGCTAAACGCGGGTGCAGATGATTATGTTACTAAGCCCTTTCATCTGGAAGAAATTAATGCCCGCATACAAGCATTAATGCGACGTAATAGTGGGTTGGCATCACAATTAGTTGAGATATCACCATTTTTAATCAACCTCTCAAGAAAGGAGTTTTCTATCAATGAAACCAATATTAAGTTGACCGCCTTTGAATACATTATTATCGAAACCTTAATGCGCAATAATGGCAAAGTTGTCAGTAAAGAAACACTAATGCGCCAATTGTATCCGGATGCTGAACTACGCGAGAGTCACACAATTGATGTATTAATGGGGCGTTTGAGGAAAAAAATACTGAATGAATGGCCGGAAGAGGTCATTGTCACTGTTCGTGGTCAAGGGTATCGCTTCGATGTGAAGTCTTATAATGTTTAAGTTCTCTGAAAAACCTTTTTCTTTGAGAACACGGTTTCTCATGGCTACGGCTGCTATTATTCTTGCATTGACCCTATCATATGGCATTGTTGCTATCGCCGGATATTTAGTCAGTTTTGATAAAACAAGCTATTCCATACTCCGTAGCCAAAGTAATTTATTTTTCACATTAGCCAAATGGGAAAATAACAAGCTAGAAATCCTTGTTCCCACCGATTTTTCCATGAATTACCGCTCATTAGCACTGATCTATGATAATGATGGAAATATTCTTTGGCGCCAGAATAATGTGTCTGAATTGGAAAGAATGATTGATCCTGACTGGCTGAAAAAAGATGGCTTATATACACTAGAAGCGTATTTTAAAGAAAAAGGGGACTTTTTCTATAATCCAACAGCAACAGCAAATCAAGATAATGCAAAAAAGGCAGAAAATAGTAAGGACGTGTTATTAACCTACTCAGTTGCTGTAAATATTTATCCTGCCACTGACAAACTGCCTGCCATGACCATTGTTATCATTGATACCATTCCACAAGATGTACAGGAATCAGCAAAAGTATGGGAATGGTTTGGATATGTACTAATCGCTAACTTACTTCTCATTATTCCATTAATCTGGCTTGCCGCTGACTGGAGTCTTAGGCCAATAAAATCCGTAATTACCCAAATCAGTTCATTAGAAAATGGAGAAAGGAAAGAACTGGATGAGAACCCTCCTACTGAATTAAGAGGGCTGGTCAGAAACTTAAATAACTTGTTATCCAATGAACGTAAACGTTATGCAAAATATCACACAACCCTCTCGGATTTGACGCATAGCCTGAAAACACCCTTGGCGGTATTACAGTCAACCCTGCGCTCTCTGCGCCCCCCTCAAAAGCTGACCATTGAACAAGCTGAACCCATTATGCTTGAACAAATTGACCGGATATCCCAACAAATCGGATATTATCTACACAAAGCCAATATGCGCAGCGACCATAGCTTACTTCTGAGGCAGATTTCTTCTGTCCCAATCTTGCTCGATGGCCTAATCAGTGCCTTAACTAAGGTATATCAACATAAGGACATCAAAATTATGCTCGATGTTTCTCCTGAAGTCACATGGCTGGGGGAAAAAAATGACTTTCTGGAAGTGATGGGAAACATTCTGGATAATGCTTGTAAATATTGCCTGAAATTGGTCAAAATCACCGCCACAATGGGAGAAAATTCAGTCACTATTATTGTCGATGATGATGGATTAGGTGTCCTCCCTGATAAGCGAGAAATGATTTTTCAGCGAGGCTTACGCGCCGATACACTGCGATCAGGCCAGGGTCTTGGTTTGTCGATAGCGTCTGAAATTGTCGAGCAATATGAAGGTGATATCAGTATTGATGATAGTCCACTTGGTGGTGCCAGGGTGAGTGTAATATTTCGCGCCCAACACAATGCTCATCAACACAATAACTCATCAACATAAAGCAGCCAACACAATGCGTTCACCATGCGATAATGATTAGGCGATTGCTAAGCATTTTCCATTGAAACAATAAACAAAAGTTAATATTTTATTAACAGATGATATGCAGGCAGGAAATTTAGATTTGCTTTGAATAACAATGCAATAAATACCAAATAAATAAACCAAGTTGCCACTTTGTTAATAAAGTGGCAACTCAAAACTTATTGTGTCTATATTGACAATGAAGGTTGGTTTAGGTAATCCAGCACAACTTGATGATGATCACTGGTTTTGAATTGATTAAAAACGTGTTCAATCTCACCTTGTGGATTAATTAAGAAACTGATGCGATGAATGCCATCATAGGTTTTCCCCATGAACTGCTTTTCTCCCCACACACCAAACTGTTCGGCAACCTGGTGGTCAATATCAGAAAGCAGCGTGAAATTCAGCATGTCTTTTTCTACAAAGCGGGATAGTTTTTCAGGTGCATCTGGGCTGATACCCAAGACTTCAACATTGGCGTTTTTTAGCTCATCCATAGAATCACGTAAGCCACAGGCTTGAGTTGTGCAGCCAAGTGTCATTGCTTTGGGATAAAAATAAACTAAAACACGTTGACCTTTGAAGTCTGATAAATTAATGGGTTCGCCATCTTGGTCAGGAAGGCTGAATTGTGGTGCCTTGTCTCCGGCTTTCAATGGACTCATCACTTATTCTCCGGTTAATCGTTTTGATTTAAATGGTCTTGTACGATAATACTGCCTTGTGCATTTAATTCTGTACATAGATGATGAAAATTTTCTTTAAATATCGTGCCATTATCATCAACTGGGTTGTGACCAGTGATTTGGATTTGCAGACGAGCAGGGTGATTTCCTTCGGCTGGGTGAGTTTTTGATACCAGTTCCGCGATATTAAGATCCTGGGCTGTGAATAAACTGGTAAAGCGCTCAACAATTCCCGGTGAATCAACTACGTCTACCTTAACGGTGATGGTCGAAGGAAATTTTTTCTGGACACCGCATCGGGTACGCTTCATCACGATGAGTAATTCAAGTTCTGCGCCCTTTTGTGGCAAGGTGGATTCGATCAAAGTAATGGCATTCCAGCTACCCGATAGCAACATGATAAAAGTAAATTCTTCGCCAAACATAGCTAAACGGCTGTCTTCAATATTACAGCCACATGTGCTGACGAGGCGGGTAATGGTATTGACGATGCCGGGACGATCGGTACCGAGGGCGGTGATCACTAAGAAATGCTGTTCTGATGTTGGCAAAGCGGTTTTCCTTTAATTTTAGTTGGTGTTTGCTGTGTATGTTGTGTTTTAACATAAAAAATGATCAGGAGAAGGTCAATCGCCTTTATCAAGGGAACAAAATTATAATTTATGTTTAATCAGCTACACTTGATATTAACAAAATTCATTGAAATCGCGTGGTTAAAGAGTTTTCTTCTGTATAGCAAGAAAGTACCATGAACCTCTCATTTGCAGTTTTAGGTTTAACTAAGAGGAAATGGCAATGGTAGGCAATCATTCTGGTTTTACAGGCAGTATAGTTGCATTGATAACGCCGATGGATTCAGCTGGCCGGATTGATAAGGCCAGTTTGAAAAAATTGATTGATTATCATATCGCCAGTGGTACATCTGCGATTGTGTCTGTTGGAACAACGGGCGAGTGTGCAACACTTAACCATGACGAACACGTTGATGTTGTACTGACAACACTGGAAATGGCTGACGGGCGTATTCCGGTGGTTGCCGGAACAGGGGCAAACGCGACAGCAGAAGCTATCTCTCTGACCAACCGTTTCGAAAACACGGGTGTTGTGGGTTGCCTGTCAGTCACACCTTATTATAATAGACCCTCACAGGAAGGTTTATATTTGCACTATAAGGCAATCGCTGAGAATACTGACTTACCACAAATTCTGTATAATGTGCCATCCCGTACCGGATGTGATTTATTGCCACCGACGGTCGCGCGTTTAGCAAAACTGAAAAATATTGTTGCGCTTAAGGAAGCGACAGGGAACTTAAGTCGTGTTAGTCAGATCCAAGCATTGGTTAGTGATGAAGATTTCATTCTTCTGAGTGGTGATGATGCAAGTTTTGTCGATTTCATGCAGCTTGGTGGCAAAGGGGTTATTTCTGTCACTGCAAATGTTGCAGCAGCGGAAATGGCGCAGTTGTGTGAATGGGTTGAGCAAGGTGAATTTTTGCAAGCTCGTGAACTGAACAGCAGACTGATGGAATTGCATCATCAATTATTTGTTGAACCTAGCCCGACGCCAGTTAAGTGGGCTTGCCGTCAATTGGGGTTGATTGCCGATGATACATTGCGTTTGCCAATGGTTCCGCTAACGCAGGAAGGGCAAATTCCAGTTGGTAGTGCCTTGAAAATAGCTGGATTACTGTAAAATTTTAGGGAATTTTAATGGCAACATTATTGCAAAAATCGAAGGTCATGAAGATTGCTGGACTGTCATTGGTCGTTTTTTTAGCTGCCTGCTCCAGTGATCAGCGCTATAAACGTCAGGTAAGCGGGGATCAATCCTATCTTGACACGCCTCCTCTGAAACTATTGAACATCCCTGCGGGAATGACATTACCACTGCAAAATGGTGAATATAATCTTCCGACAACGTCGGCAACGGGGGCTGTGGGTAAAGATTTGGATATACGTCCTCCATTGCAAGCGCTTGCATTGTTGACGGGTTCCCGCGTTGAAAATAGTGCTAACAGCAGTAAGTTGTTGTTTGAAAATACTCCTGAATACAGTAGTTTATGGTCTCAGGTAAATAATCTTCTGGCGGAAAAAGGGTATAAAATCAGCCAGAAAGATGATGCTGCACAAACCTTAACGACAGATTGGATTACATGGCACCGGGCGGATGAAAGTGTTCCTTATCAGGGGCGTTACCGTATTTCAGTTTCCAAACAGGATTACCAAATAGCACTATCTGTTGCGAACGAAGGTTTGAAACAGGGAGAAAAGGAAATTACCGATCCGGTACAAATCCAGCGTTACAATGTTGTGATGCTGAATAAATTGGCAAGTGACTTAAGCCAGCAACAAGAAACAGCGAGTCTTAGCGGTGCTAAAAATTCAGGTCCACTCTCTGTACAAAGCGGTAGTGATAATACCGGATTGCCGCAAATTATCGTGCGTGCACCATACAACATAGTCTGGAACAGATTGCCATACGTGTTGGAAAGCATCGGTATGAAAGTCACGGATCGTACTCGTTCTACCGGAGCGATAGAGGTGACTTATGAAGAACGTAGTTCTTCTGACTGGAAAGCGCTGGGAGTAGACGCGCCTTCCATCCTCGGAGGAAATTATAAGTTGCAGGTGGGTGATTTGGATAACCGAAGCAGCCTGCAATTTATCAGCGACAAAGGTAAGCCGCTGACCCAATCTGAAAATGATCAGATGGTGGCGGTGCTGGAAGCCGCGTTTAGCCAATCCAAGGATAAGTAATATATAAAAGGGGCCTAGGCCCCTTTTATATTTTGGATGTGTTTTTTGTTTAATTAGTTACGTTTAAAGACGTTATATTTCTGGAGTGTAAAATGCAGAAAAAAGCTGAGTTGTATCGTGGAAAGGCAAAAACAGTGTATGCCACTGACAATCCTGACTTACTTGTGCTGGAATTCCGTAATGATACATCAGCATTGGATGGTGAACGCATTGAACAGTTCGATCGCAAGGGAATGGTGAATAATAAATTTAATCATTTCATTATGAGTAAACTGGAAGACGCGGGCATTCCGACGCAAATGGAACAACGGTTGTCAGATAATGAATCTCTGGTGAAAAAACTGGATATGGTGCCTGTTGAGTGTGTTATTCGTAACCGTGCCGCAGGTTCCCTTGTTAAGCGTTTGGGAGTGGAAGAGGGAATGGTGCTTAATCCGCCACTGTTTGACCTGTTTCTGAAAAATGATGCCAAACACGATCCTATGGTTAATGAATCCTATTGTGAGACATTCGGTTGGGTGAGCAAAGAGCATTTAGCTGAGATGAAACGTCTGAGCTACAAAGCCAATGAAGTATTGAGCAAACTGTTTGATGATGCGGATTTGATTCTGGTGGATTTTAAGTTGGAATTTGGCTTGTTTAAGGGCAAGGTCATATTAGGGGATGAGTTTTCACCGGATGGTAGCCGCTTATGGGATAAGCAGACGATGGATAAAATGGATAAAGATCGTTTTCGCCAAAGTCTCGGTGGCCTGATCGAAGCATATGAGGAAGTTGCACGCCGTATTGGCGTTATTTTGGATTAATGACGCAAACGATTACTTAAAAAAATAGCATAGTAGAAAAGGAAGGATGCTCCGATAATCAAAAGGGCATCCTGTCCCTGTCTTGCACGTTGAATAAGTTTTAAAGCAGGGATTTGGTTATTTGCTTCCAGCCCTTTTGGTGCATACAGCCGTAATAAAATTCGCTTCTAGAACCCGCGTTGACATCCGTCACATAGCTTTCGACCATAGGAACATTTTGACTGTAGTAACCGTTTTTTCCACATTGCTCTTTATTGATACAAGGTTGCTGCACCATTTTCAGTGTTGATCTTTGGGCGACTTCATTTTTGACAGGAAATTGTTGTAATGCTGATAATCTGCATTCAACTTTTGCTTCACTAAAAGGAACAGGATTACTGGTTGCAGGGACCCACTGAGTGGTGCAACCCGCTAAAGAGAGACAGATTATCATGGAGGAGGTTAATTTTTTCATATTTATATCGCTTATACGAACGCATATTAGTTGCAAGGCACTTCTTACAACCTTTCTGCTTTACCTTGGTAAAAAGGCGTTGGTGTTTAAAAGGCTAATTATCAAGAAACAGGGGTTGTATCTTGGTCTATAAGGCTAATTATTTATCAATGTGATTGTTTAAGGCAAGGATGTTAACAAACTACCCATTGTTGCGCTATTACCCAAATTTGGGATGGAACTTGATGAATATTTTTGATTAAGTGCAAAAATTTTAAGTTATCCTCTTTTCCATGCCAGAATTTATGTTGCCTGGTTTAAAAATAGTCAAACATTGTTCTATCGGAGTTTACAGGAAATAAAAGCTCATGAGTCATATCGATCCTACTCTACTTATTTTACTCGTGCTTGCGGGGCTTGGCATCATCAGCCATAACATGACAGTGACACTTGCCATGTTATTTCTATTGGTAGTGCGTATCACGCCCTTGGATCAGTTTTTCCCTTGGGTGGAAAAGTACGGCTTGGCGATAGGTATCCTGATTCTGACTATAGGCGTCATGGCACCTATCGCAAGTGGGAAAATCTCCGCTCAGGAAATTTTTAGCTCGTTCTTAAATTGGAAGTCCCTGCTGGCTATTGCTGTTGGTGTCCTTGTGTCATGGTTGGGAAGCCGTGGCGTGACTTTAATGTCTGGCCAGCCTTCTACCGTGGCTGGATTATTGGTCGGCACTGTATTGGGCGTGGCTCTATTTAAGGGGGTTCCGGTAGGCCCTCTGATTGCCGCTGGCATTTTATCACTGATGATTGGTAAATCGTGACCATGCCGGTAGCCATTTTAGCCATCAGATATTTCACATGTTATGCAGTTCATTTTATGGATAGTTCGCACTATGTATAGCGTATGGGCAATGTTGCAGGCACAAATGCAACAACAGGGACAGCGCCGTTTAGTTGTTTTGAGTGGTGATCCGCAATGGAGTGAATTGATTATCAATCAGCTAACAGAACAGTTTCAAGGGGATTGGCTAACGGTTTCAGCGCATGTAGCGGGGGCCATTGATCCCACAAAAGCCGTCAGCTTGCTTGGCCGTGAATTCTTACATGGTGTTTTTGATGCGACTCAAGGGCTTAATGCTGAGGCATTAGCGATACTGGCTGGCACATTAAAAGCGGGAAGCTGGTTGGTGATGCGCGTACCCGCCTGGTCACAATGGCCCGAACAGCCTGATGAAGATAGTTTGCGCTGGAATGAATCGTCAGGCGTCATTTCGACGCCTCATTTTATTCGCCATATTCAGCAGCAAATCCGCGCATTTCCTGAAGTATTATTATGGCGTCAGGAAATACCTTTTCAGATATCTCAGATACCACCATTGCCTGCAACCGGAGTCTGGCAGATGCCTGATGGCAACCCAACGGTAAGTCAGCAATCTCTTCTTGACGAACTGTTACAGGCCACACGAGGCGTTTGGGTGATCACCGCATCTCGGGGGCGGGGAAAGTCGGCTCTGGCAGGAATGTTAGTGCGATATTGGCAAGGAAAATGCTGGTTATGTGCTCCTGCCAAAATAACCACAGACGTTATTCGACGTTATTCCGCTATCTCAGATTCGGCTGAACAGAAATTTTTGGAGCAAGAAACGCCTTTTTGGTCAGTAGACAATTTGTTGAAATATTGCCGGACGAAAAAAGGTCGACAAAAAAATAAAAGCGATGCTGATTGGTTATTGATTGACGAAGCCGCAGCGATCCCAACGCCACAATTAGCAGAATTAATCCGCCATTTTCCACGAGTATTGTTGACTTCAACAGTCCAGGGTTATGAGGGAACAGGACGCGGTTTTTTGTTGAAATTGTGTGCCGAATTGCCTGACTGCCATATTCGTGAATTGAAAACGCCTATGCGCTGGGCTGAAAATGATCCATTGGAAGCATGGCTGGATAGTGCTCTGTTATTCGATGATAAATCGCTCGTGTATGACACACGATTAAACGCAGAAGAATTGCATTTTCACCTGATATGTCAGCCTGAATGGTTACAACACCCGACCTTATTATTGCGCCAATTTTATGGCTTATTAACCAGTGCACATTACCGGACATCTCCCCTTGATCTGCGGCGATTAATGGATGGTAACGGAATGACATTTTTGGCTGCCCTTTCGGGTTCTCCAGAACATCATCAATCATTGGTTGGCGCTTTGTGGATGGTGAACGAAGGTGGTTTGTCACAGACATTAGCACATGAGATCTGGGCAGGACGTCGACGGCCAAGAGGCAATTTGGTGGCTCAATCCCTGGCGGCACATAGCGGTTTTCCGCAGGCTGCAACTTTACGATCACAGCGGATCAGCCGTATTGCTGTACAAGCTCAATATCGCCGTCGTGGTATCGCACGACATTTGATCATTCAACAATGTCAGGCAGCCAGTCAACAAAAGCTGGATTTCCTCTCTGTTAGTTTTGGTTATACCGCTGATTTATGGGATCTTTGGCAAAAATGTGGTTTTCGCCTGGTAAGAATGGGCACTCACCGGGAAGCGAGTAGTGGTTGCTATACCGCGATGGCTGTTTTGCCTTTGAGTGAGCAGGGAGAGCGATTTGCTCAATCCGCACAACAGCGATTATCCAGAGATGCCAAAGGATTAGGATCGTTACTTGGCTTTACCTTGCCAGTTGAGCATGATGGTGACGAACAGCTCAATGACAGTGACTGGCAGGAATTGGCTGGGTTTGCCTTTGCTCATCGTCCTCTGTCAGTATCTTATTTTGCATTACAGAGAATACTGTTGAAGAGCAATTTGGCCTTGCCTGCGTTGAGAAAGCATCTTCAACAGCGGCTAAGTATCGAACAATGTGTCAGTGAATTATCGCTGAATGGCCGTAAGGCTCTGTTAAAACACTGGCGTGAAGAGGCGGCTGAGGCATTGGCAAGCATCGACAAAATACTTGCCAGCCACTGGAGAGATTGGGTTATTTCTTGCGATCCCGCTGTGGCCAATCATCCTCATCATCCCATTGATCATTAAGATCCCGGTGCGGGGGCAATTCGGGTTTGTTATCTAAGAAAGATTTCTTATCGACGCGACTCAGTGCTTTTACTGCGTTAACAATAATGCCGACGAGCACTAACAGAACAATCCACCAATAATCTATCAACCAATGCATGGTATTTTCCTCAGAATGTTTAGAGCCTCTTCCGTGAGGCTCAGGAGCCTAATGTGTGAAGCAGCTATTTTGCTGATCTGTTATTTTCCTGATTTATATACCCATCCAACGTCAGGATGCGTGTTATATTTCCCCGCGCAGCAGGGAAATATAAGGTCTCGCGTCGTCTTGCGGATTGCAACTTGAAGTTTATCGAGTATCGTTTTTTTAATCTATTATCCTGATGTATTTTTCAAATATATAGGATAGATTGGTTTTTAACCAGTTTATGCCGGCAATATCACGATCTTCCCAGGCATTTAATAGAACGTGTTCATCGAATAAATTTTCGGCTTCATGGGATAATGGCCAATAGCTGATATGCCACGGTTCATAAGCGACACCTGCATCGTGGCGCGTAAAGGGACGGTAGAAATCATACTGAGACATGTTTTCTGTCAACCAATGGGTTAATGGCTCAAAGTATCCGACGTTTTCATACTCCCACGGTTCTAGCTGCAATTTTTTACCTTCTGGTAGCAGAAAGGGATCATAAATATCCAGCTCTGTCCCCCAATGATGGCGGCTTGCCCCTGGCAAAGCTGACCAGCGGAGAATGGCTTTACAGCGTTCTCCTTCATCCATTTTCGAGATATCAAGGGGCTGGCTATTTTCATCTAATACTGGACGCTGACCACAGAATTTTTCATTCCAGATAGTTTGCTGGCGAGTGAAATCACGGAACGAACTGGCAGGTTGTAGCTTAAAACCTGCTTTGGCCGCTTCTTTCTGCATGGCAAGAAACGCTTTGGTGGCATTAAACTGCAAACGGTGATTGCCGGTAAGAGTGATCAGGTGATCAGTGGACAGACCGGTCAAAGCTTCAGGTGTCATCATTTGATTAATTGCTCCATGATACGTTGATAAATCAGGCTCAATTTTTGTAAATCAGTTACTTTGACACATTCATTGGTTTTATGGATGGTGGCATTAATTGGTCCCAATTCCACGACCTGAGTCCCCATCTTAGCGATAAAACGTCCATCTGATGTACCGCCACTGGTTGATAGCTCTGGTTTATATCCACAATAGTGCTCAATGGATTCAACCACAGTGTCAACAAGAACCCCCTTGCACGTCAGAAAAGGCTGGCCTGATAACCACCAGTCAATCTCATATTTTAGATGATGCTTTTTCAGCATATCTTCAACCTGTTGGCGGATCTCGCTGTCTGTCAGTTCAGTGCTGAAACGGAAATTAAATTGCACCCACAATTTACCAGGAATAATGTTATTACTGCCGGTTCCCGCCTGAATATTGGCGATTTGCATACTTGTGGATGGGAAAAATTCATTACCGTTATCCCACTGAGTATTGACGAGTTCTTGCAGGAAAGGTATTGAACGATGGATCGGGTTATCTGCCAACTGTGGGTAGGCAACATGTCCTTGGGTGCCAAAGAGAGTTAAGCTGGCGGTTAGTGACCCCCGTCGTCCGTTTTTAATCATATCCCCAAGGCAGTTCTGGCTGGATGGCTCTCCGACCAGGCAATAATCCAGACGTTCGTGGCGAGAGATTAACTCTTCAACCACCTTGACGGTACCGTTGGCCGCTTTGGCCTCCTCGTCGGAGGTGATCAGAAAAGCCAGACGGCCTTTATGCTCAGGATTTTCTGCGACAAAACGTTCAGCAGCAACAACCATTGCAGCCAGAGAGCTTTTCATATCTGCGGCACCACGGCCATACAGCATTCCATCACGGATAGAAGGTTCGAAGGGCGGCGTTTGCCATTGTGAGATATCGCCGGCAGGAACGACATCGGTGTGCCCGGCAAGGGCTAAAGTGACTCCGCTTCCGCGATAAGCCCAAAAGTTCTGGGTATCACCAAAAGGCATTGGTTCGATTGTAAAACCAATGTCTTGCAGGCGCTGGATAAGCAGTTCCTGACAACCTTGATCATCTGGGCTGACAGAAGGACGTTTGATTAACTGTTGAGCAAGTTCAATTACCGGACAGATCATGATGCTCTCCTTATCTAGTCATGCGAGAAAAATTGTTGATACTGGTCTGCCTTGAAACCGAGTAAATACTTTTCTGTTCCTTCGCTTTTTGAACTTTCTGAGCCTGAAACCAATAGAGGACGTTTTATGATTGAAGGGTGTTCCAGCATGAGTGCCTTGGCCGCTTCTGCATTGTTAATAGCTGCTTTTTGCTCGTCGGGCAATTTGCGCCACGTTGTACCGCGGGTATTCAGGAGAGATCCCCAGCCAACTTGCTCAATAAATGCTTGAAGTAGCTCAGGGGATAGACCATCAACCCGATAGTCATGGAATTGATAAGGTATTTTTTGATCTTCTAACCAACGACGTGCCTTTTTTATGGTATCGCAGTTTTTGATGCCGTAGAGAATGGCTATTTTGTGAGAAAGGGTATCCGGATACAAAGAAGTATTTGACATGATGAGAGCCTTAGTTTTGTCTTGTTCAACATATCCGACATAATGCGGGAAATTGGCTATTTTATCCAGATAACGCGTTTTTGCGCCGACTTTCTGTCTGCTTTTTCCTGGCATTGACGTTACGGGTGTTTAAATTATCGACAAAAATAGATTGCCTGCATTTCAAGTAATAAATTTATAGATAATATCCTTGCTTATTATATGCAAAATTAATTTGTTCCTAATTAATTTATAATTCTTGATAACTCACAATTTCCCCATCGGTAAAAATGAGGGAAATTGTGTTTCGTATTGGGGTGTTAAGCAACAAGCCAATGTTAAATGAACTCTGTTTTTCTGTGTTTCAGATAGATGATAGTGGCTTCGAGACGGGAACGTGATTTAAGTTTTTTCAATAAGTTACGGGTGTGAACTTTCACCGTTTCTTCTGAAATAAAAAGAAAATCAGCAATTTCTTTATTTGTCATTCCTTCTGCAATTTCTTTTAAAACATCTAATTCACGTTTGGTTAATTTTGATAACGGATCAACATAAAGATGGCGAGTGGATAAATATTGATGGACGTTTTCACTGAACACCGCATGACCATCTATGGCTTTTTTTATGTTGTTCAATAGAGAGGTCAGCTCGATATCTTTTAATAAATAACCATTCGCACCGGCATCAACTGCATCGTAAATATCACTTCTGTGATCTGAATCAGAAAGTACCAGGATATAGGAATCAAGCCCTTTGCGGCGGAGAGATTTAATCGTATCAATTCCTGAAAGACCATTGATTTTCAAATCTATCAGAATAATGTCAGGCTTTATTTGGCAAGCGATATTAATTGCGTCTTCGCCATTGCCAGTTTCGGCTGTCACAATGAGTTCTCGTTCTAATTCAATCAACCCTTTTAAGCCGTGACGAATGATAGGATGATCATCCACTATCATGACTGAATGATTATGCATATTCTTTCTCCCATATAGAAATGCAGATTTATGTTTAATAAAACATAAAAGACAGGTTTCTGCTTTATGTTAAATCGCTGTGTGATTTTTATGGAGTATATTGAATCATCATTAATGAGATTCTGAAAATATATCCTGATATAAAAATAGAAATGGCGCAAACAGGTTTAACCACTCAGATGAAATTCACTTTCATAAGAAAATGTGTTTCCTTAATTGCTAATAATTTTCCAAATAAATTTGGATGAATATTTTATAGATTAATTTTTGTTTTTGTAAACTTATTTTAAATGTTAATTTAAAAATCCAGCTTTAATTAATTTATCAGGTTATTAATTGAAGATAAAATACCCCTATATAGGTATCATTAAGGGAATATCTATATAATATTGATTAACGTAACGTCATCATTTGTTTGTTTTTGCACCTTGATGTTAAAGATTATGAACAAAATGCTACTGATATCATGATTTAACCTTCTGTAACTATTATACTGAAACGGTTTTCACTAAGACATGACGCGTAAAGGATCTGATGATGGATGAAAAATTAAAACAAAGTGCTCTTGATTTTCATGAGTTCCCACAACCTGGAAAAATTACGGTTACACCAACCAAGCCATTGGCAACGCAACGTGATTTGGCGTTGGCATACTCACCGGGTGTTGCTGCACCGTGTCTTGAAATAGCAAAAGATCCTTTGGCGGCTTATAAATATACTGCACGTGGCAATCTTGTTGCGGTTATCTCTAACGGCAGCGCTGTCTTAGGGCTGGGTAATATCGGTGCATTAGCCGGTAAACCTGTTATGGAAGGGAAGGGCGTTTTATTTAAGAAATTCTCTGGTATTGATGTTTTTGACATCGAAGTGGATGAATCCAATCCTGATAAATTGATTGATATCATCGCCGCGCTGGAACCCACTTTTGGTGGTATCAACCTTGAAGATATTAAAGCACCGGAGTGTTTCTACATTGAGCAGAAACTCCGTGAGCGCATGAAAATTCCTGTATTCCACGATGATCAACATGGCACAGCCATTATCTGTACCGCAGCCGTGCTGAATGGATTGCGGGTCGTTAATAAAGACATTGGCAAGGTGCGCATGGTGGTATCGGGGGCGGGTGCTGCCTCAATTGCCTGTATGAACCTGCTGGTAGCATTGGGTTTGAAACGTGAAAATATTGTCGTCTGTGACTCAAAAGGGGTTATTTATCGTGGCCGCGAAGAGAACATGGAAAAGACCAAGGCGGATTATGCCATTGAGGATCATGGCAGCCGTACATTGGCAGATGTGATCCCTGATGCTGATATTTTCCTCGGCTGTTCCGGGCCGGGCGTATTGACCCAAGACATGGTGAAAACCATGGCAAAAAATCCGCTCATTATGGCATTAGCCAATCCAGAGCCAGAAATTTTGCCACCATTGGCAAAAGCAGTACGTCCCGATGCCATTATTTGTACTGGCCGTTCTGATTTTCCTAATCAGGTGAATAACGTTCTTTGCTTCCCGTTTATTTTCCGAGGCGCATTGGATGTGGGGGCCACAACAATCAATGAAGAAATGAAACTTGCCTGTGTGCATGCCATTGCTGATCTTGCATTGGCTGAACAAAGTCAGGAAGTGGCTTCTGCCTATGGCGATCAAGACCTGTTCTTTGGTCCCGATTACATCATTCCGAAACCGTTTGATCCTCGCTTGATTGTAAAAATTGCACCGGCTGTAGCGAAAGCGGCGATGGACTCCGGTGTGGCAACCCGACCTATTACCGATTTCGGGGCGTATATTGAGAAACTCAATGAGTTTGTCTATAAGACCAACTTATTTATGAAACCCATCTTTTCCCAAGCCAAAAAAGAGAAGAAACGGATTGTATTGGCAGAAGGGGAAGATGTTCGCGTACTACATGCGACCCAAGAGCTTGTCTCCCTTGGGCTGGCATTCCCTGTCCTGATTGGCCGCCCTGGCGTCATTGAAATGCGGATTAAAAAGCAAGGGCTGCATATTGAAGCGGGTAAAGATTTTGAAGTGGTGAACAATGAAAATGATCCACGTTTCAAAGAATATTGGCAGGAATATTATCAAATGATGAAACGCCGTGGTGTTTCGCAAGAGCAAGCACGTCGTGCAGTGATTGGTAACCCAACGCTGATAGGTACAATTATGGTGCACCGTGGTGAAGCAGATGGCCTGATTTGTGGCACTGTTGGCAGCTACAGCGAACATTATCAGGTCGTAAAAGATGTCTTTGGTTTTCGTCAGGGAGTGCATACCGCAGGTGCCATGAACGCCTTAATGTTACCGATGGGAAATACGTTTATTGCCGATACTTATGTTAATGAAGATCCAAGCCCAGAAGAGTTGGCAGAAATCACGCTGATGGCGGCTGAAACGGTTCGCCGTTTTGGTATTGAACCTAAAGTGGCCTTGCTATCACGCTCAAGTTTTGGCGCTTCTGAATGTGATTCTGCGCAAAAAATGCGTAAGACATTGGCATTGGTTCAGCAAATGGCACCAACACTTGAAATTGATGGTGAAATGCACGGTGATGCTGCGCTGGTGGAAAGTATCCGCCGCGATATTATGCCGGACAGCCCGCTCAAGGGTTCAGCAAATCTGTTAATTATGCCGAATATGGAAGCGGCTCGTATCAGCTATAACTTGCTGCGTGTGACCAGTTCAGAGGGGGTAACTGTTGGCCCGGTTTTGATGGGGGTTGCGAAGCCGGTTCATATCCTGACACCGATTGCTTCTGTACGTCGTATCGTGAATATGGTGGCGTTGGCGGCGGTTGAAGCACAAACAGATCCACTATAAAAATAACTCGCCATTTTAACCATGGTTTGGGATAAATCGGTGAATTACCCTGTTAGGTTTATGCCTGACAGGGTTTTTTAATTTGTAAATAATTCTCATTATCTATAATATGCGGGCAATTTTTTGATGATTAATTTTTTTAATGACTCACAGTTATGCAAACATCTACCCGTATAAAATCGACTTTTTTAACCGGTTCTCTCCTGCTTGGTGGTTGTTTTCTCGCAGGTTGTACCGCAGTTCTAAACAACGCTCAAAATAGCGCTCAGGCAGCGCTGCAAACTCTCCCCGGCGAGTTGATACGATCGGGTGCGGTGCTTGATATGAAAACAGGCAAAGCGATCACGCCAGATCAACTGCGGGAGCAATTGGCAAATTACCCTCGTGTCATTGTTGGTGAAAAACATGACAACCCTTACCATCACCAAATCGAGTTATGGTTAGTGCAACAACTTGGGCAAAAGCGTCCCCAGGGTTCCGTATTACTGGAAATGATTAATCCAAACCAGCAAGAAAAAGTGAATAAAGTGAAAAGTTGGTTGCAGAGTAATCCGATCGTCAGGGAAGAGCGGATCCAGAATTTATTGGCATGGCAACAGGGCTGGCCGTGGAAATGGTATGGTGATTTGGTTATGGAACTGATGAGGGCGTCTTATCCTCTGCTGGCAGCAAATTTGGATCGCAGTGAAGTTGAACAAGCGTATAGAAATCATGATGTAGAAGATAAAAATTCTTTGGTTTCTGATGAGGTCAAAAAGCTGATTGAAGCCACGATTAGACATTCCCATGGCGGAAAGATAGAGCCACAACTACTTTCTGGCATGACTAAGATCCAGCAAATGCGGGATCAACGGATGGCAGAGCAGCTAATGAAGGCTCCATCACCTGCCTTACTGTTTGCCGGAGGATACCACGCGGTAAAAACTATGGGGGTTCCTCAGCACGTCAAAAAAATAGCGCCAAATGAAAAAATAGCTGTCTTTGTCATCGCGGAAGAGGGCGTTTCGTTAGATAACGAATATGCTGATTTTGTTTGGTTTACACCTAAAGTAAGCGAAAATATAACCCAATAAGAGTAAGTATCACAAGGAAGTGACTAATTAACAAATAAAAATAGTTTTCATTTATATATTGAATTGATTATCATTCATCTCCATTTATTATTGACATAATGTGCTATAAGAGATGTTGACGTACACCACGTATCAAAATGCTCACACGGGTCATGTGACAAAATCCTTCCTCGCTGCGATCACACTTCATGCCTTGTTCGTAGGATGGCTGGTTTACAAACCAAAGGATGTGGATCTTGAGGAGCTTCTTCCTCCGCCGGCGGTGATGGTGGAATTGTCAACGCAGACAGAAGCGCTACAAAAAATACAAAAACAGCCGATTGGCATTGAGCAGCAGCTATCCGTTGCCAGTAAGCAGCAGGAGAGCAAAGTTGACGAAATAAACATGCCCAAATTGGATGTAAATGAAAACGCCCTGCTTTTGGTGGATAAGCAGAAGAAAAAAAAGAAAAAACAAGATGCACCGAAGAAAACTCAGCCTGTTAAGCGCGTGAAAGCAAAAGAGCAGGAAAGCGAAAAATCCCACAGTAGTGCCGCGCCAGCAACCAGCAATACGACGGCCGATAATGTGACCGCTCGTACCGCGGCATCCTACGAAAGCAATTCTGATGCTATTGCTGATGCCAAAGCCGTTTGGCAGGCAGAGGTAGCCGGGCACTTAAACCGCTATAAAAAATACCCAGAAGATGCCCAGAGAAGAAGACGAACAGGGCGTCCGATGGTGAAATTTATGGTTAACCCATTGGGTGTCGTAATGAACAGCGAACTCACTCGACGTTCAGGGACTAACTCATTGGACAGGGAAGCAAGGATGGTGTTGGAAAGGGCACAGCCTTTGCCTAAGCCACCTGAAGTTATTTTAACTAATGGTAGTGTTACGGTTGAACTGCCGATAGATTTTTATTTATCTCAATAAAAATACAGGATTGATGGCATGTCACAGCATAAGGCGGCGTTTTCATTAGATACGAAAAGGTCGAATAAAGAAAAGAAAGCTTGCAATAAGGCAGTGCGTGGTAAAAGAGTAATGCTTAGCTTGTTACTCAGTGGTAGTTTATGGAACCACAGTTTTGCTGCTACTGCAATGGAGGAAAACAGGGTGCTACCGATGGCCGCAAAACAGCCGCATAAAATGGAACTCCACGGGGATGTGCGGGTTGATAACTATTATTGGCTGCGCGATGACAGCCATCAGGATAAAAACGTCATTGATTACTTAAAGGCTGAGAATCAATACGCCGAGCAGATGCTGAAATCAGGTCAGGAATTGCGCGAAACTCTCTATAAAGAAATGGCTGATAGAATGAGCAAAGACGATCAGTCCGTTCCTTATACCTATAATGGGTATATTTATCGTACTGTTTACGAGGCAGGAAAAGATTTCCCGATCTATCAGCGCAAACCAGTCGATAATTCAACGGATTGGCAGGTCATGGTTGACGGCAATGAGCGGGCAAAAGGCCATAAGTTCTATCAACTGGGTGGCTTTGCGGTTTCATTGGATAACAAGCGCATCGCAGTGGCAGAGGATACCCAAGGGCGCCGTAACTACAAGATCTCATTTAAAAATGTCAGTAATACCGATTGGCAGAATAATGTCATAGAGAATACTTCCGGCAACATTGTGTGGGCAAATGATGGCGTGACGCTGTTTTATGTGCGCAGAGATCCACAAACGTTGCTGCCTTATCAGTTATTCCGCCACCAATATGGCACTGATAGCCAACAAGATAAAAAAATCTATCAAGAGGAAGATGAACGTTTCTATCTGTCGATATCGGAGAGTACGTCACTTGATTATATTTTGATTTCGAGTACCAGTTACACGAGTTCAGAATATCGACTCATTGATGCTAACCACCCACAATCAGAGCCGCAGGTTTTTTCTGCTCGGCAAGTTGGGCATGAATATGATCTAGACCATTTCCGTGGGCAATTCTATATCCGCTCTAATCGTGAACATCTATTGTTTGGCCTGTATCGGACAGATGCCATTAATAATCCCTGGGAAACCGTGATTGCCCCACAGGAAAATACCGATCTGGAAAATTTTGCCCTGTTCAACGAGGGGTTGGTTGTACAGGAACGGGCTAAAGGATTGCCGTCGATCCGCCAGATTGATTGGAAAACCCGGCAGGAAAAACGGGTTCAATTCGATGATCCGGCCTATATGGCATCATTGGGTTTTAACCCAGAACCCGATACCCATTTCTTGCGCTATAGCTATTCATCAATGACCACACCAAGTTCAGTATTCCAGTGGAATATGCAAACAGGTGAGCGTGAATTGTTGAAACAACAGGCAGTAAAAGGATTTAACAAAGAAAACTATGAAAGCCAGCGCATCTGGGTAAAAGCCCGTGATGGCGTGGACGTCCCTGTTTCTCTGGTATACCGCAAATCTTTGTTCAAAAAAGGCGAGAACCCGATCCTGATTTATGGGTATGGTTCTTACGGTATCAGCATGGACCCTTATTTTAGTTCTGCCTTGCTGAGTTTGTTGGATCGTGGCTTTGTCTATGCCTTGGTGCATGTCCGTGGTGGTGGTGATTTAGGCAAAAACTGGTACTTGCAGGGGAAACTCAAAAATAAGATAAACAGTTTCCACGATTTTACTGATGCGACCAAAACCTTGATTGCTGATGGGTATGGTCATCGCAAGCGCGTTTATGCTGAGGGGGGCAGCGCGGGCGGTTTATTAATGGGTACGGTTATTAATCAGGCACCAGAATTATACCGTGGTGTGATTGCAAAAGTGCCTTTTGTGGATATTTTGACAACCATGCTTGATCCCTCTATTCCATTGACCACGGGTGAATATGAAGAATGGGGTAATCCAAATAACAAAGAAGATTACTTCCGTATTAAGTCTTATAGCCCATATGACAATATTCAACATCAGCGTTACCCTCATTTATTGGTTACGACAGGTTTGCATGATTCTCAAGTACAATATTGGGAGCCGGCAAAATGGGTAGCAAAATTAAGAGAAATGAAACAAGGCGACAGTCTGTTATTGTTAGAGACTAATATGGATACGGGGCATGGTGGAAAGTCAGGGCGTTTTAATCGCCTGAATGATATTGCCTTTGATTATAGTTTCTTATTAATGTTAGATGACGCTAAAACCTATTTTCCAGAATTAGAAGATTAATAAAAATAACTAATTATCACTCAGGATACTGATAATTTTATCAGTGTCTTGGGTGTTTTATGACATAAATTTGTGAAGCAATGTGAGCGGAAATAAATATTCTTCAATTTAGGATAATAGATTAATGAAAACTGTGGCAAAAATAGCTGGAGCCAGCGCAATGCTGATTGGGCTTCAGGGTATCGCGTATGCTGAAAATGGCAATGACGAAAAAAAAGAGAAGGTCATACGATTCAGCAGCCTGAAAGTTTCAGGCTCTCAGGATAATCATCATTCTCCTCAGATTGAGTCCATGGAAAAACCAGGGGCTTATAGTTCTGTAGGGGAAGATCATAAACTAGAATCCGTAGATAGCGTATTGCGTAGCTTACCAGGCACTTATACCCAGATGGATGCGAGCCAGGGGCAAGGGGTTGTAAGTGTTAACATTCGTGGCTTAAGTGGCTTCGGCCGCGTTAATATGATGGTGGATGGTGTCAGCCAAACCTTCTACGGTACGGCGCCGAATGAATTTGCACATGGAGGCCAGCCTTATAATCAGTTTGGGGCTTTGATTGATCCCAATTTTATTGTTCGGGTTGACGTTGCCCGGGGGCAAGCTGACGATGCTGACTCCATTAATGCCTTAGTTGGCAGTGCTAATTTCCGTACCATTGGTATTGATGATGTGATATTAGAAGGCAATAATCTGGGCGTTCGTACTAAATGGACATATGGTAATAATGGTATCGGTCGAAGTGGCATGATGGCTATTGCAGGAAAAACCCAAGCATTTAGCTCAGAAGGTTCTTTGGGTGCACTATTTGCTGTTAGTGGGCACAATATTGAAGCGCATTATAGAAATGCGGATGGTATCAGTAGTGAAGAATTTGGTACCAGAAAAACATTTAAACAAAAACCAAATTCTCAATTGATGAAACTCAATATTAAACCCAATGACTTTCATGATCTGGAATTAAGCAGCCGTCTTTACCATAATAAATTTAACAAGCGTCATGTTGATAATTATGATTATTATTTAAAGTATCATTACACACCATTTAGTGAACTGATCGATGCCAAAATTTTGCTTAGTAAGGCAAATGGAGATCAGCGTTTACAAGGTAATACCGTAAGTGGCTTGGGTAAAAGTGAATCACATAATAAATCTCACGCTATTGATGTTAAAAATACGAGTAGATTTAATTATGCTGATACTGACTTTTCATTTACTCTTGGTAGTAAACTGATACGGACTGTATATAATAAGAAAACAGGTATAGACTTAGCTGAAGGAAAAATATCTACAGAGGAAAATAATTCCTTTGCGCCAAGTGGCGAGCAAGATATTGCCAGCATTTATAGTAGATTTAAAATAGAACGTGGTATTTATACCGCTGATCTGGGATTAAATTATCTGGATTATAGTATGAAAGGATTCAAACCCGCCTGTGAAGAACGTGTAGATTGTTTTCCACAAGGTGAGGCACAATTAAACCTAAAAGAGCGTGGATTTAATCCAAGTATCTTATTATCAGCAGAAATTATTCCTGAATTTCAACCTTTTGTAAGCTATACCCATTCAATGCGAGCACCAAATGCTCAGGAAGTTTTTCATTCCAATGACGGTGGTACTTCTATTAATCCATTCCTGAAAGGGGAGAATGCGGATACCTATCAAATCGGATTTAATAGCTACCACCCGAATTTAATTGTAGATGGAGATACTTTCCGTTTAAAAGCAACGTACTTCCATACCAAAATTAAACATTATATCAGTAGTGATCAGTATATGCTTTGTACTGAAAAGAAACTGTGTAAACTTGATGGAAAATTGACAGCCGAAGAAGAGGGTTCACTTAACCCGAATGTTAGTGCTTATATCTATACCAATAGCGTGAAACCAGTAACTATGAAAGGTTATGAGATTTCCGCTAATTATGATGCGGGTATGTTCTATAGTTTATTGGCATATAGCCAACAGAAAACACAGCAACCGACATCATTAGCGACATATTATATGGGCGCAAGCCCGGAATCACAATTACCAGAACGTTATTTGACATTAGATACCGGTGTTCGTTTCTTGGATGAAAAATTTCGGGTAGGAACTATTATAAAATATACAGGGCAATCTTATCATCAGAGTCCTGAAGATGAGCGGGATGATGATAATAAAATTGTAATGGAAGAATCGGATAAAATTCCAACAATTATTGATCTGTATAGTGATTATCAGATTAACAAAAATTTATTGATTAAATTCTCTGTGCAGAATCTGACAAATCGAAATTATTCTGATGCATTGAACCGTATGAACTCATCACCGATGATGGGGGAGCAAGATGCTAAAACCCAAACTGCCCGTGGCCGAACCTACGTCATGGGCGCAGAAATTCGCTTCTAATTTCTCTAATGGAAAATAACATTTAAATAGGCATATAACGATAGCGGTGAAAATTCACCGCTATCTCAGAAATCTATTTTAATTTCTTTCTGTTATTGACTTTTGTAACCTGCGTTACCTGACTCTCAACCCAGCCATCCTGCAACCGCGTTTTCAGCATATCGCCTGCTTTTACTTGTTTGACTTGCTTTAATAATTTTCCATCAGATACTTCACTGATACTGTAACCGCGACTCAATGTTGCCAGTGGACTGACTGCTTCCATACGTGAACAAGAAACGGCAAATTTTTCCCGATAACGCCCTAATTGCCGTTCAATGGCCTGTCTCAAACGAAAGTCAAGTTGCTGGATAAATGAGTTATAACGCTGAATTTCCCGCTCAGGATGGCGTTGCAACAATCGCTGGTTCAACTTCTCATATGAAATTGAGTTCTGTTTTAGACAACGTAAGACACTATCGGTCAGTTTTTGCCGTAACTCAGCTAAATGATTCTGCTGGCGCGCCAATTGCAAATCAGGACGTTGCTGCTGGAGACGGTGCTGCAATACATTCACTCTCTGTTGTTTTTGGGCAAAGAAATAATCCATTGCCATTTCCAGACGTTGTTGCAGGGATTGTATTTGTCGTAATAACTCTGTCTGATTGCGGCTGACCAATTCTGCTGCCGCAGAAGGCGTTGGTGCCCGTAAGTCAGCGACAAAATCCGCAATGGTGACATCGGTTTCATGGCCGACTGCGCTGACAATGGGAATACGGCTTTGAAATATTGCCCGTGCCACTTGTTCATCATTGAAGCACCATAAATCCTCCAGTGACCCTCCGCCACGACCGACAATCAAAACATCACACTCGTGTCGCACATTTGCCAGTTCGATTGCCCGAATAATCTGTAATGGCGCTTCGGCTCCCTGAACGGCCGTGGGATAAATGACAATTGGCAAGACAGGATCACGGCGTTTCAGGATATGCAGAATATCATGCAGTGCTGCGCCACTGGTGGAAGTGATGACACCGAGTCGTTTGGCAGGAGAGGGGAGTAATTTTTTATGAATTTGATCAAACAAGCCTTCGGTGGAAAGCTTTTGTTTCAACATTTCAAACTGTTGTTGAAGCAAACCCTCTCCGGCAGGCTGGATACTTTCTACAATCAGCTGATAGTCACCCCTAGGCTCATACAAGGTGATTTGTGCCCGAACCAATACTTGCTGACCATTTTGTGGACGAAACGTTGCCCTCAAATTGTGACTGCGAAACATGGCAGCACGAACTTGTGCCCGTTCATCTTTTAACGTGAAGTACCAATGCCCTGACGATGGCTGAGAAAAATTGGATATTTCGGCGGATAGCCAAATTCTGCCCATTTCCAGCTCAAGTAACTGACGAACAGTTTGGTTTAAACGGCTGACGGAAAAAATTCCGGTATTGATTGGTAGTGACATGTGAGCTAGATCAAATTTTAAAACAATGACTTAATTGACTGATATTAATCCCATCATATTACGAATCAAGAATTTTTTTCAAAAAATGCTGGAGGCAACCGATTTCGGCCTGTATAATGCCGCGGCAATATTTTATCCCTCTTATTGCTCCATAGCCTGGTGAGATATTGCCCATGTTACGAATTAAAAAAGAAGCATTAACTTTTGACGATGTATTGTTGGTTCCTGCCCACTCAACAGTCTTGCCTAACACAGCAGATTTGTCCACTCAATTAACTTCCACTATTCGCCTGAACATCCCTATGCTTTCTGCCGCTATGGATACTGTGACGGAATCTTCACTGGCAATCGCACTGGCACAGGAAGGGGGCATCGGCTTCATTCATAAAAATATGTCAATCGAACGCCAGGCTGAAGAAGTCAGCCGCGTGAAGAAGCATGAAAGCGGCGTAGTCACTGATCCTGTCACGGTCACGCCACAAACGACCCTGCGCGAAGTCCATGAACTGGCTAAACGTAATGGTTTTGCGGGTTACCCGGTGGTAACAGAACAAAACGAACTGGTGGGTATCATTACTGGTCGTGATGTGCGCTTTGTGACTGATTTGGATCAGCCTGTGACTGCGGTGATGACGCCTAAAGAACGTTTGGTGACGGTAAAAGAAGGCGAAGCCCGCGAAGTTGTTTTGCAGAAAATGCACGAAAAACGCGTGGAAAAAGCACTGGTTGTTGATGATAGCTTCCACCTGCTTGGCTTGATTACGGTGAAAGATTTCCAGAAAGCAGAACGTAAGCCAAACGCATGTAAAGATGAACAAGGTCGTCTGCGTGTTGGCGCTGCCGTGGGTGCAGGTTCTGGCAACGAAGAACGGGTTGATGCATTAGTTGCTGCGGGAGTCGATGTCCTGCTTATTGACTCCTCTCATGGCCATTCGGAAGGTGTGTTGCAGCGTATTCGTGAAACTCGCGCTAAGTATCCTGATTTGCAAATCATTGGGGGTAACGTAGCGACGGGTGAAGGTGCCAAGGCTCTGGTAGAAGCGGGTGTAAACGCAGTTAAAGTGGGTATTGGTCCGGGTTCTATTTGTACAACCCGTATCGTAACCGGTGTGGGTGTTCCTCAAATCACGGCTATTGCAGATGCGGTTGAAGCACTGGAAGATACTGGCATTCCTGTTATTGCCGACGGTGGTATCCGTTTCTCTGGTGATATTGCCAAGGCGATTGCGGCGGGGGCATCCTGTGTCATGGTTGGCTCTATGCTGGCAGGAACTGAAGAATCTCCGGGTGAAATCGAACTTTATCAGGGCCGTTCATTCAAATCTTACCGCGGCATGGGTTCTTTGGGCGCGATGTCCAGAGGTTCTTCTGATCGTTATTTTCAGACTGATAACGCCGCCGACAAACTGGTTCCTGAAGGTATTGAAGGTCGTGTGGCTTACAAGGGGCTGCTGAAAACCATCGTTCACCAGCAAATGGGCGGTTTGCGTTCTTGTATGGGGCTGACGGGTTGTGCCACCATTGATGAACTGAGAACTAAAGCCGAATTCGTTCGTATCAGTGGTGCAGGTATTCAGGAAAGCCACGTTCATGATGTGACGATCACCAAAGAATCACCAAACTATCGTTCAGGTCTGTAATTTATTGAGAGTGGCCCACCATTGGGTCACTGACTTTTTTATTTTTTAATTGCCACTTGTTTTGGGAATTCACCTCAAATGACGACTAATATCCATCAGCATCGCATTCTGATCCTTGATTTTGGTTCGCAATATACCCAGCTTATTGCCCGCCGCATTCGTGAACTTGGTGTTTATTGTGAACTTTGGACTTGGAATGTCACTGAAGAACAAATCCGTGAATTTAATCCGAATGGTATTATCCTTTCTGGTGGACCAGAAAGTACGACTGAGCACAATAGCCCACGTGCGCCGGAGTATGTTTTCAATGCAGGTATACCTGTGCTGGGTATCTGTTATGGTATGCAAACCATGTCCACGCAATTGGGTGGTCAGGTTTCCAACTCTGATGAACGTGAATTTGGTTATGCGCAGGTTGAAATCAAGAATGATTGTGAACTATTCCGCGATATTCAAGATGCCCTGAGCGAAACAGGCAAACCGCTGCTGGATGTATGGATGAGTCATGGTGATAAAGTGACAGCGATCCCGGCTGATTTCACAACCATTGCCAGTACGGATACTTGTCCGTTTGCCATCATGGCCAACGAAGCGAAACGTTTTTACGGCGTACAGTTCCACCCAGAAGTGACTCATACTCACCAGGGTTTGAATATCCTGAAACGCTTCGTGCAGGATATTTGTCAATGTGAAGCGTTGTGGACGCCTGCCTCTATCATCGACGATATCGTAGAACGTCTGCGTGCGCAGATTGGGGATGACCATGTTATCCTGGCACTGTCTGGCGGCGTGGATTCTTCGGTGACTGCACTGTTGTTAAACCGTGCAATTGGTAAGCGCCTGACTTGCGTTTTCGTCGATAATGGCTTGCTGCGTTTGAACGAAGCGGATCAGGTGATGGCGATGTTTGCCGGTAAATTTGACCTGAACATCGTGCATGTTAAAGCGGAAGACCGCTTCTTATCTGCACTGGCAGGCATTGATGAACCAGAAGCTAAACGCAAAACCATTGGTCACGTATTTATTGATGTATTTGATGAAGAAGCATCGAAACAAACTCAGGTTAAGTGGCTGGCCCAGGGCACGATTTATCCGGATGTTATCGAATCAGCCGCATCTGCAACTGGCAACGCCCATGTGATCAAATCTCACCACAATGTCGGTGGTTTGCCAGAAGATATGAAACTGGGTCTGGTTGAACCGCTGAAAGAGTTGTTCAAAGACGAAGTGCGCCGTATCGGTCTGGAATTAGGCCTGCCATACGACATGTTGTATCGTCATCCATTCCCGGGACCGGGCCTTGGTGTTCGCGTGTTGGGCGAAGTGAAGAAAGAATATTGTGACTTGCTGCGTCGCGCGGATGCGATCTTTATTGAAGAACTGCATAAAGCGGATTTATACAATAAAGTCAGCCAGGCATTTACGGTGTTCCTGCCGGTTCGTTCTGTTGGTGTTATGGGTGACGGTCGTAAATACGACTGGGTTGTGTCCCTGCGTGCGGTAGAAACCATTGACTTTATGACCGCGCATTGGGCGCATCTGCCCTATGACTTCTTGGGTCGTGTCTCGAACAGAATTATTAATGAAGTAGGTGGTATTTCGCGGGTAGTCTATGACATCAGCGGTAAGCCACCCGCAACAATTGAGTGGGAATGATTTAAAACTTCCCCAAGTCTCACCAAATCATCATGATTTTCTAATTAAGGCCCTGATTTCAGGGCTTTTTTGTTTCCATACCTCACCAAGTCACGCCATATAAGCAGGTAATTTTTGACGGTATTTTTGACGGTATTGTAAAATACTTTATAGTATCATGCTCAAAATACCGTCAGAGTTTTTCTTGAGAGTGACGGTATCAAATCAACAAGAATGGTGCCGCTATGCTGACAGATACAAAGATAAAAAACCTTAAACCAGTCGATAAATTATACAAAGTTTCTGACCGTGATGGACTGTATGTAGCCGTAACAAAGTCAGGCACAGTCTCATTTCGTTACGACTATCGCATTAATGGGCGACGAGAAACCGTTACGTTCGGCAAATATGGTGCTGACGGTATTACACTGGCAGAAGCGAGAAGAATGTTAGTTGACGCCAAAAAAATGATTTCTGGTGGTTTATCTCCGTCCACACAAAAGAGAACTGAAAAAAAATTATCTGATAAATCAAATACATTTTCCTTATACGCTGAACTCTATTTTGAGAATGTCAGACTAGCAGACAGCACCAGAAAGATGAAAGTGTCGGTACTGGAGAGAGAAATCCTGACGGTACTAGGACGGTATTTGATGACAGAAATAAATACCATTATGGTCAGAGATTTATGTGAAAAGATAAAGGCGAGAGGAGCTAGAGCTACGGCACTGCAAGCAAGGGAAATAATACAATCGGTATATAATTTTGCTATAGCTCGCGGAGAAACCTTCCAGAACCCAGCGGTGAATATCCGAGCATCTTCTATTGCGACCTTTGAGGAACGAACTCGGACGCTAACACAAAAAGAAATAGGGATATTTTTAAATGCCTTGGATGAGATAGGGGCTATGCAAAGTGTCAAAGCGGCAGTGTGCTTGGTCTTTCTGACTCTAGTGAGAAAAAGCGAGTTGATTAAAGCTAAGTGGAGTGAGGTTGATTTTTCTGATGGTATATGGACCATTCCAGAGGGAAGAATGAAAGCTCGCCGCCCGCATAATGTGTATTTGTCACAGCAAGCACTAGATCTGTTTATTGCATTGAAAACATTTTCAGGAGCATCGGAGTTTGTCTTACCGTTACGCTATGAATTACGGCGGCACATGTCTAATGCTACTCTTAATAATGCAATAAATACAACCATAGCTCACATTAATAAGAAAGGGTATGAATTTGAGCATTTCACAGTACATGATATCCGTCGAACAGGTTCAACTTTATTGCATGAGCTAGGATTTAACACCGATTGGATTGAAAAATGCCTAGCTCATGAACAAAGCGGTGTGAGGGCTGTGTATAACAAGGCTGAATATTCTACACAGAGAGCAGATATGTTGCAGCAATGGGCTAACATGCTTGATTCTTGGAAGTCAGCATACCGTCTCTGAGCATGTTATAGGTGGTCTGTGTTGAAGGTTGCAAGCCGTGTTCTCTGGCTTGTGTTTTCACTGCAATCATCCATGCCTCTACTTCCGCCTCATCCCATACTACTTTTTTACACACTAAAGGAAATCGAGCCGGAAATAATCCGGCTTTTTCCAAACGATCCACTTGAGTCATTGATAACTTAGTTTTTTGAACCAGTTCTTTTTTGTCTAAAAAGTTCATTTCATCTCCTTCTGAATAACCCGCACATAATACGCCAGCACTGATTTAGCGCTGAATTTCATGTGGTTGAGTGGTTTAAATTGGGGTGTGTACTTATCGAGGACTGCGGTCACTGCGGTATCGTCGTATTTGGGTAGTTTTTCCAGTTCTTTGAGGCAATCCCTTGCCACCGTCCTCCTTGCGTTCTCGAATTCGCTAGTCATGGTTAATACGGCAGGAAATATTACCTTTATGCGATTCCCTTATTACTCCTGAGCGTTCATTGTTAATGGTAGAGAACACGGATTCATTTACTTTCCTATCTTTTTGCTTCACGAAATCTGCTACTAATCCAAA